>NZ_CAJCKD010000004.1:0-125343 GCF_903970855.1 Curtobacterium sp. ME12 | reverse complement strand
GTGCGCACGCGGCCCTGCTCGGCCGCCCGTTCGTCACCCCCGACGACGTCGCGACGCTCGCCCCGATCGTGCTCGCGCACCGGCTCGTGCCGGTCGCCCGTGGGCTCGGCGGCACCGGCGAGGACACCGTGCGCGAGATCGTCGTCCGCATCGTCTCCGACACCGCCATCCCGTTCACGGCCACCCCCGTCCGCTCCTGATGGCCGGTCCATCGGCACCGCCGTCGCTGCTGCGACGCGTCGGTGCCGCGCGGTCCACGGCGGCTCGGTTCGGCCGCCGCGGGTTGTCGTTGGCACGCCGGACACCGTTCCCGCGTCCGACGATCCGGGGCTGGACGGTCATCGCCGTCGGCATCGGCCTGGTCGGCGGCGGCCTGGTCGGCACCACGAGCGTCGCCGTCACGGCCGGCCTGCTGCTGCTCGTGTTGGTCGTGCTGGGCATCGTGATGGCGTTCGTCGTCGCCACCCCGCTCCGCGGGAGCCGCAGCACCGCTCGGGCGATCGTCCAGGTGGGGGAGGTCTACCGGGAACGCATCACCCTGGGCAGCACCAGTCTGCGGATCGGCCCGCGGGCGACGCTGCTCGTGCGCGAACAGCTCGAGGACGCCTTCGCCAGCCTTGCCGAGGCGGAGACCTACGCCGAGGTCGGGCCGAACCGGCCGCCGGCCGTGCTCGACGTCGAGGCGCTCGCGATGCACCGTGGTCGAACCCTGGTCGGTCCGGTGACGATCCGGGTGGAGGACCCGTTCGGTCTGCTCCGCATCGACCGTCCGGTCGTCCCTGTCGAAGAGGTCGTCGTCGTCCCGGCCTCGGCACCCCTCGGGGCGATCGATGCCGGCGCGCTCGCCGGTGCGGTCTCGGCCGACGAGGGCCGGGTCGGACAGGGTGGTTCCGCCGACGACAGCGAACTCCGCCCGTACCGACCGGGGGACCCGATCCGCCGGGTGCACTGGGCCCAGAGCGCCCGGCGCGGGGAACTCCACGTCCGCCAGACCACCCAGGCCCAGCCGCCCGAGGCCGTGATCGCCCTCGACGTCCGGCGCGAGTCCTACCAGCGGCTCGGTCGGGAGGACCTCGCCGAGCTCTCCGACCTGGGCGGCGACCAGGCCTTCGAGCACGCCGTCGTGGTGGCCGCCAGTGTCGCCCGTGCGCTCGCCGCCCGGACCTCCCGTGTCGTGCTCGTGTTCGACGGCCCCGAAGGCGCGACCCGGCACGCGGGCGACGTCGGCGGGCTGACCGACGTGCTCGTCGGGCTCGCCGACGTCCGGCTCCGTTCCGACGCGCGACAGGTGACCGACGTCCTGCCCGAGGTCCGCGGCCGCGACGTGCACGGCATGACCGCCGTCGTGACGGGTACCTGCACCGCGGAGGAAGCCGCCGAGCTCGTCAGCGCGACCAGCGGTTCGAGCCGCGGCATCCTGGCGACGATCGTGCCGCCGGACCCGGCCGTGCGGGGCATCCTCGACCGCGGCGGCTGGCGGACCCTCGTGGTGCCGGTCGTCGGCGCGACGCCGTCCGGAGCCGCCCGGTGACCGGGGTGAGCGCACCGGCGCGTGGTCGTGCCGACGTGCGCGAGATCCTCGACCGCGACGACGACCTGCGTGACGTCCCGAGCGCCTGGGTCGTGGCCCTCGCGCCGGTGCCCGTGCTCCTCGCTGCGCTCGCCATCCGACCGCTCGTGCAGGGCATCGCCTGGTGGGCATCGGGCGTCGTCGTGGTCGCCGTGCTCGTCGCCGTGATGCTCGCGGTGCGCCGGCAGACGCCCGGCATCCGCTTCGTCGTCCTGGTCGGCACGGTCATCGCCTGCTCGTGCGCCGCCGCCCTGGTCAACGACATCCAACCGCTCGGGTGGCTCGACGCCGACGGGGCCCTCGGGGAGACGCTCGCCGCGATCCGCCTGAACCCCGCACCACTGCCGCAGACCGACGCGATCCGGCTCGTGGTCACCGCGTCGATCGGCTGGGTGGCGGCCGTCTCGCTGTTCCTCGCCGCCATCGCGCGGATCCCGTCGCTCGCCGCTGCCCCCGCCCTCGTCATCCTGATCGTGCCGGGTGTCATCACCGGGCAGCCCGCCGGCACCCCGCTCGTCATCGCCACGGCGGTGGCGTTCCTCGCCCTGCTCTGGCTGTCCGTCCGCCCGGTGCAGCGCGCGCTGCCGGCCGCGGTCGTCGGGGCGATCGGACTCGTCGTGGCCATCGGGCTGCCGACGATCGTGCCGCTCAACGCCAGCTGGTTGTCCGGCGTGACCGGTGCGATCCAGTCGCCGATCCAGCCCGGACGGCCCGGCACCCTGCTCGAACTCGGCAACGACCTGCGCCGTCCGAGCGAGCTCGAGGTGTTCCGGTACCGCTCGTCGGACGGGCAGCCCGAGTACCTCAAGCTCGCCGACCTGGACGAGTTCGGCACGGGGGACTGGGTGCCGACCGTGACGAACGCGGCCGAGGCCGACACCGCCGACGAGCAGCAGTGGGCCGAGGGCGTCAACCCGCGCCTGGCGAGCCGCGGCGACGTGACGGTCCGGATCACCGGGCTGTCCAGCACCTACCTGCCCGTGCCGTCGGGAGCGGTGTCGATCGAGTCGCAGTCCACCAACCTCGACCTGTCGCAGTGGCGGTGGATGGGGAACTCGAGCACCGTCCGGTCGACGGGTGCCGCGACGGCCCGCGGTGCGATGTACGAGGTCTACGGGGCCTCGACCTTCGCCAACGACTACCTCGACGCGGTCGCCGCCTCGGGGGTGCTCGCCCGCTCCGACGGCCGTGGCTTCCGGGAGCCCAGCCGCCAGCAGCTGCGCACCGACCTCGCCCTGCCCGACGACCTGCCGGCGAACATCTCGACCACCGCGACCCGCGTCGCCGCCGCCGCGACCGACGACTACGGGCGGGCGCGGGCACTCGAGCAGTGGTTCCGCAGCGACCTGTTCACGTACTCCGAGACGGCCCCCGTCGAGCAGGGCTACGACGGCGACAGCATGGACGTCGTCTCGACGTTCCTGAAGGTCCGCGACGGGTACTGCGTGCACTTCTCGTCCGCGATGGCCGTGATGGCCCGCACGCTCGGCATCCCCTCGCGCATCGCGGTCGGGTACCGGGCCGGGTCGCCGCAGCCCGACGGTGAGTACGCGGTGTCGAACCGGCAGCTGCACTCCTGGCCGGAGCTCTACATCCAGGGCGCCGGGTGGGTCGCCTTCGAGCCGACGCCCGACTCCGACGAGGCCGCGCCGTCCGAGGAGCCCTCGGCCTCGCCGACCGCGGCGGCACCGGAGACCCCGCTGCCGGCACCCGAGCAGACCACCCCGGCGGACGAGTCAGCGTCACCGACCCCGTCGGCGTCCCCGGCGCCGGGTGCCGCGGGTGCTTCCGGCACCGGCGGCGGCGGTGGACCGGTCGGGCTGCTCGTGGGCCTGCTGCTCGTGCTCGCGGTCCTCGTCGCCCCGGGCCTCGTGCGTGCTGTTCGCCGCCGGTCGAGGCTGTCGGCGATCGCTGCCGGTCGGTCACCCGCCGTGCAGGCGTGGCGCGAGTTGCTCGACGACGTCGCCGACCACGGGTACGCCCCGGGCATCGCGCCGCCGGGTGACGCCGCCGCCGTGGCCCGGACCGCCCGAGCCGTGCTCGGACGTCTGCGGCCCGGGTTGCCGGAGTCGGTCGTGCCGCACCTGGAGGCCGCGGTCGACGCGGTCGATCGCGAACGCTTCGCCGCCGACGGGGCCGCATCGGTGGACACTCCGGCGCTGGAGCGGCACGTCCGCGACGCTCGGGAGGCTCTCGACGCCTCGGTCCCCACGGTGCGCGTCGTGCGGTCGCGCCTGTTGCCGCCGAGCCTGCTGCCGTCGTCAGCCTGGTCCCACGACGGGCCGAAGCCCCGCCGTCGGGATCGTCGCACGGCCTGACCCGGGCGCGTGCGCACCGTGCGAGCCTCGCACCGTGCGAGCCTCGCACCGTGCGAGGGGTGCGCCGAGTGGTGCGAGGTTCCGTACTCCGTGCGACCGGCGCGGCCTCGCACGGACTACGGAACTCCGCACCGTTCGAGCGGGGCGCCGTGGCCACCTCGCACGGTGCGAGGGCCCGCCCGCCGCACGCGCGCGTCAGCGCCGGCGGATGACCGCCTCGACCAGCGTCGCGATGAGCTCGCCCGGATCGACCCCGGGCAGCGCCGGCGCGTCGAACACCAGGCCGACGTTCGCCCCGATGAGCACGGTCGCGAACTCCTCCGGGGTCATGCCGACGTCGACCTCGGGGTGCGCACCGAGCCACAGCCGCACCAGCTCGAGCACCCCGTCCTGCAGGACCCGGCGCTGCCGGATGAACTCGGGCAGGAACTCCGGGTGGCGGACGGCGTACCCGCGGAACGCCGAGAGCAGCGCGAACTGCTCGCTCTGGTCGTGCTGCCCGAACGCGGCGCGCAGCACGTCCCCGACGTCGACGGCGGCGATGTCGGCGTGCACGAGCTCCTGCAGTGAGCCGAGGACCAGGTTCGTGGACCGTTGCATGACCTGCGCGAGCAGGTCCTCCTTGGACGAGAAGTTCGAGTAGACCGCACCCTTGCTGAACCCCGCGCGGGCGGCGACGTCGTCGAGCCGCGCGCCGTACACACCCTGTTCGGCGAAGACCGCGGCACCGGCGGCGAGCAGGCGTTCCCGGACCTCGGCGCGCGGGATGCGCTGGGTGGGGGAGGCGTCGTCGCTCATCGGTTGCTGCTCCGACCTGTGGTGGTGGTCGTCGGGGAGAGCATCGTGGTGGAGACCTGCCGCGCCGCGCGTCTGATCCCGCGCGGCATCAGCGAAGCCCCCATCCCCACGTCTGCTCGGAACCGGCGCGTTCGGGTCGCGTCGGTGCTGTGCGGACAGCGTTCACCGGGATCATCCCCGGCAGAACTGCCAGGACGATACCCGGCGGTACTGATCGTACCGTCGCGGAGCCGCGGAGGACAGCCCCTCAGTCCTCGTGCTCTTCTCGGACACTGCCGGCACCGGTCCGACGGCCCGGGCGCCGGAGCAACCGGAGCGCGTCCGGTCGCAGGCTCCGACCCCGCCGCAGCAGCGAACCGAGGGTCGACTTCGGCTGCCAGTCACGGCCGTTCGGCAGCCCCCAGCCCCGGCGGACCGCTCCCCAGCGGAGCCCGAGTGACAGGGTGATCGCGAGCAGGATGCCGAGCGACGGCGACCCGAGCGCCGAGGCGATCACCATCACGGCCGAGGCCGCGACGGCCACGGTGGCGTACAGCGCGTTGCCGCCGAACACCGCCGGCACCCGCCGCAGCAGCAGGTCGCGCATGGCCCCGCCGCCGACCGCGGTGATGGTCCCCATGATGATCGCGGCGGGCCAGTCGAGCCCGGCGTCGTAGGTCCGCTGCACGCCGACCACGGCCCAGAACCCGATCACGGCGGCGTCGAGCACGGTGAACAGCCGGTCCCAGGTGAGCTCGGAGAACGACACGAGGAACGCGATGAGCGCCCCGGCGACGGCGACCGGCACGTACAGCGGGTCGACGAGCGCGACGGGTGGTCCGTTCTGCAGCAGGGTGTCGCGGAGCATCCCGCCGCCGAGTCCGGAGACGAACCCGACGACCAGGAACCCGAACAGGTCGAAGTCCATCGCGCGGGCGATGGAGCCGCCGAGCAGGGCGGACGCGAAGACCCCGGCGAGGTCGAGCACGTTCGTGACCGACGCCAGGCCGTCGACGGACAGCAGGTTCATGAGAACCATCAAACATCACGTCGCACGACTGGCGGGCCGTTCGGCGGTTAGGTTAGCCTCACCTTCGTCATGCTCGCCACCCTCGTCATCGGTCTCCGTGAAGGCCTCGAAGCCACGCTCATCGTCGGCATCATCGCCGCGTTCCTGCGTCGCAACCGCGTCCCGCTCGCCCCGATGTGGTCGGGCGTCGGGCTCGCGGTGCTGCTCAGCATCGCCGTCGGCTTCGGGTTGCAGGCCGTCGAGCAGGCGCTGCCGCAGGCCCAGCAGGAGGGCATGGAGGCGGTCATCGGCATCGTCGCCGTCGTCTTCGTCACGGGCATGATCGTCTGGATGCGCACGCACGCGCGCACCCTGACCGCCGACCTCGAGGCCAGTGCGACCGCAGCGCTCGGCCGCGGCACCGCCTGGGCCCTCGCCGGCATGGCGTTCCTCGCCGTCCTGAAGGAGGGCTTCGAGACCTCGGTGTTCCTCCTCGCCACGTTCCAGGCGTCGTCGGACACGGGCCTCGCCGCCCTCGGCGCCGTGATCGGCATCGCCGCCGCGGTCGTGGTCGGCTTCGGCATCTACACCGGTGGCGTCCGCCTCGACCTGTCGCGGTTCTTCACCGGCACCGGGGTCTTCCTGGTCTTCGTCGCGGGCGGCCTGGTGCTGACCGTCCTCCGGCGCGCGCACGAGGCCGGCTGGATCGTCATCGGCCAGCAGCGCACCGTCGACCTGTCGTGGCTCGCCCCGAACGGTTCGGTGCAGGGCGCCCTGGTCACCGGCGTGCTCGGCATCCCGCCGGACCCGCGGGTCATCGAGGTGCTCGGCTGGTTCCTCTACGTCGTCCCGGTACTGGCCCTGACGCTCTGGCCGCGCGCCTGGCGTCCCTCGCCGGACCGCGTGCCCCGGGTGCGCGCCGTCGTCGCCGGCGCACTCGCCGTGGCGGCAGCGGCACTCGCGATCGCCGTACCGACGGGCGGGGTCGACCTGCCCCGCACCACCGCGGTCAGCGGCGACGCCAGCTCCGTCTCCGCCAGCGTCGACGGTGCGTCCGGCGTCCTCCGCGTGGCCGGCACCGGAACCGGTCAGGAGGCCCGACTCAGCCTGCCGACGTCGGCCCACCGCCGCGTCACCCGCGCGGGCGTGACCGCCGACCGGTGGCGCGTCGTGCAGAACGGTGTCAGTGAGCAGAGAAGCGGTGCCGACCGTCCGTCGACGCTGACGCTCGACGACCTCGTCACCCTGTTCGGCCGCCTGCCCGTCGGGGTCTCCCCGTCGACGAACCCCGGCCCCTTCTCGGCGCGCTGGGCCGTGCGCGACACGGTGACCCTGTGGACCGTCCGTGGTGGGGTCCTGGACGCGACCCGCGACGAACGCGAGGTGCTGACGCTGAGCGGTGGGGGCCTCCCGTCCGCACGCACCACGACCCTGGACCGCACCGTCTGGTCCGTCCCCGACGCCCGCGTCGAGCAGTCGGCCGCCTCGGTGGCCGCAGCGGACTCGCGATCAGCTGACCTGCTGCTCTGGAAGGCCTGGCTGCCGATCGCCCTGGGCATCGCGGCCACCGCGCAGGCGCTGCTGGCCCTCCGTGACCGCCGTCGCCGGCGACTCCCCACCATCCCCACCCCCGAACCCGTCCCCGCTCGTGGCCCTCCGGCCGCGGACCCTGCAAGGAGCACCGACCATGTCCTTCGGTAAGCCCGTCCGACCCCTGATCACCCTCGGCGCCCTCGGCGCCGTCACCGCCCTCGCACTCACCGGGTGCGCCGGCGGGTCCACCGGAGCCGACGGCTCCGGCTCCGGCGACGCGAAGGTCTCCCGCGTCACCATCACGCTCACCAACGACGGGCAGGACGCCTGCGCGGTGTCCTCGACGAAGGTCCCCGCGGGCCCCGTCACCTTCACGGTGAAGAACGAGTCGTCGACCGCGATCACCGAGGTCGAGCTGCTGCAGGACCAGCGGATCCTCGGCGAGAAGGAGAACCTGGCGCCCGGCCTCGACGCCGTCCGCTTCACCGCCACGCTGACCGGCGGGAAGTACCAGGTGTACTGCCCCGGCGCCGAGACCGAGCTGACGGACTTCACCGTCACCGGCAAGGCCGCGTCGACCGCGAACAGCAGTGCCTCGACCCTGCTCCGCGAGGGGACGAAGGGCTACGCGACCTACGTCGACGGCCAGGTCACCGACATGGTCGCCGCGGTCGAGCAGATGCAGGAGCACATCGACGCCGGCGACCTCGACGCGGCGAAGACCGACTACGCGAACGCCCGTCCGTTCTACGAGCACGTCGAGAGCGACGTCGACGGCTTCGTCAAGAAGGGGTTCACGGCCACCGACAACGCCGGCAACCTCGACTACCTGATCGACATGCGTGCCTCGAACCTCGACCCCGCCGTCGGCTGGAGCGGGTTCCACGCCGTCGAGAAGGACCTGTTCCAGGCCGGGAAGATCACCGCGTCGACCAAGCAGACCGCCGCGGACCTGACCGAGGACGTGCAGTTGCTCGCGAAGCTCGTGCCGACCCTGGACTACAAGCCGGAGGACCTGGCGAACGGTGCCGCCGGCCTGCTCGAAGAGGTGCAGTCCAACAAGATCACCGGCGAGGAAGAGGCGTACAGCCACATCGACCTCGTCGACCTCGCCGCCAACGTCGAGGGTGCCCGTCAGGCCTTCGCGTACCTCAAGCCGGGGCTGACCAAGCTCGACCCGACCCTGACGAAGCAGATCGCCAAGCAGTTCGATGCCACGAACACGCTGATGGACGGCTACCGCGACGCCGACGACCTGGGCGGCTTCGCCACGTGGGACGCCGCCACCAAGAAGTCCGACGCGAACACGATCTCGCAGCAGATCCAGGCGCTCCAGGACCCGCTGTCCCGCCTGGCCGAGAAGGTCGCGACCGCGTGACCGAGCCGGACGAGGCACCCCGGGCGGACGACGCACCGCGGGCGAACGTCTCCCGCCGTGGTCTGTTCGGCGCCGGCCTGGCCGTGGCCGGTGCCGGGGTCGGCGCGGCAACGGGCATCGGCGGCGCCACCGCGGCGACCGGCGTGAACCCGTTCACGGCGGCGACGAACGGCGACGAGTCGATCGACCTGTCGCAGAGCCAGCCGTTCTACGCCACCGCGGCACGGCAGCCGCAGGGCGGGATCCGCACCACCCCGCAGCGGTACTGCGTCTACATGACGTTCGACCTGTCGACGACCGTCACGACCGAGCTGCAGGTGCTCCTCGCCCGCTGGTCGGCCGCGATCGCCCAGCTGCAGGCCGGCAAGACCGTCGGCAGCGTCGAACCGGCGCACGGCAACGGGGTCGGCGCCGACACCGGCGAGGCGCTCGACCTCGGGCCGGCGTCCCTGACCGTCACGGTGGGCCTGGGACCGGGCGTCTTCGACGAGCGCTTCGGGCTGGCCGACCGCCGTCCGGCCGCGCTCGCCGACATCCCGACGCTGCCGAGCGACAACCTGCAGGCGGGCCTGACCGGCGGGGACCTGTCCCTGCAGGCCTGCGCCGACGACCCCCAGGTGGCGTACCACGCGGTGCGCGACCTGGCACGGATGGCCCGCGGCACGGCGACCGTCCGCTGGACCGTGCTCGGCTTCGGCCGGGCATCGGCGGGGCCGCACCAGAGCACGCCCCGCAACCTGATGGGGTTCAAGGACGGCACCCGGAACATCACGACCGATGCCGACCACGACCGGTTCGTCTGGCTCGACCGCGACGCCGGGTGGATGGCCGGCGGCAGCTACCAGGTGGTGCGGAAGATCCGGATGAACATCGAGACCTGGGACGCCGACGTCGTCAGCGACCAGCAGCGGGTGTTCGGACGGACGAAGATCCAGGGCGCGCCGCTCTCCGGCGGACAGGAGCACACCACCCCGGACTTCCACGCGAAGGACGACGACGGTGCGACGAAGATCGACGCGACGTCGCACATCGCCCTCGCCGCGCACGAGGCGAACGGCGGCGTGAAGATCCTGCGCCGGCCGTACAACTACACCGACGGGCTCAACGAGTACGGCCAGCTCGACGCCGGGCTGCTGTTCATCGCCTACGTGAACGACCCGGACCACTTCACGCGGCTGCAGCGGAAGCTCGGCGCCTCGGACCGGCTGAACGAGTACGTCTCGCACATCGGCTCCGCGGTGTTCGCCGTGCCGCCGGCACCGCGCAAGGGGTCGTACATCGGCGAGCAGCTGTTCCGCTGAGATGCGTCGCTGACTCGAGGAGTGGGCGCCCTCCGCCGTTTCCCTGGAGGCGGAGGACGCCCGCGTCGCGGAGTCTCGCCGAACGGAACCACCGTCGACTTGCTGAAAGCGACCCGGCACGACGCGTCGCGGTGCGACAACCCCGAGAGTACCCCGCGGATCCGCGGATCCGCAGTGATCGACCGGGATGGGACAGCAACCGTGACCACCGGGTCGCGCGACGCGTGCGCCGGACGTGCACCGGGCCTCCTGACCGATGCGGACGGGCCGCCTCACCAGGGTGAGACGGCCCGTCCGCGTGTGTGCCCGCAGGCGCGAGGTCAGTCCGTCAGGACCGTCGCGGCACGTCGTGCGCGGTTGCGGCGGAGGACCACGAGTGCCGTGATCCCGGCGAGCAGGAGCAGGCCGGCTGCGATCGCCGGAGCGGTCAGGTCCGCACCCGTGTAGGCGAGGTCGCCACCGGCGCGCGGGTCGTCGTCGGTCCCGCCGACGCCACCGATGCCGGCGTCGTCACCGTCACCCGTGCCCGGCCCGGGGACGACCCCGCCGCCCGGGTTCGGGGTCGGCGTCGGCGTCGGGTCGACCGGGTCCGTCGGGTCGGTCGGGTCCGTGGGGTCCGTCGGGTCCACCGCTGCGGCGACCGGGATCGTCACGGCGAGGGTGACGGTCTGGCCACCCGGCAGGGTGACGACGAGCGGAGCGTCCGTCGTGGCGACCGGCTCGGCCACCGCGGCGAGCGAGACGGAGCCGGCGGTGCGGGCGGCAGCGCGTGCCGCTGGGGCCTCGATCTCGGGCACCGTGACGGTCAGGGTCGCGCGACCCTGCTCGTCGTTCTTGTCGGTGATCGTCGGGTCGATCGCGGCCGATGCGAGCTCCTTGCCGTCCGCGGTGACCGAGACGGAGCCGGCCTCCGCCGGGTCCTCGCTGCTGAACACGAGCGACGACAGATCGAGCTCGATCTCGTCGCCGGGCTGGAACCCACCGGCCGGGGTCGGCGTGACCGCCACGCCGACGGCGCGCTGGTCCTTCGGGGGCGTGACCTTCGGGTGGGCGAGGAAGTAGTCCACCTGGGCCTGCAGGTCGACCTGGCCGGAGTCGGCGACGTTCGTGCCGGTCGCGAAGGCGGCGAAGTTGTCGCCACCGGTCGACAGGAACGAGTTGACGGTCACCTTGAGGGTGTCGGTCAGCGCGATCGGCTTGCCGTCGAGGGTCATCGCGGTGATGCGCTCGCCGCGGCCCTTCGACGGGTCGTAGGTGTACGCGAAACCGTCCGAGACGCCGAGCTTCAGGAACGGACGCTCGAGGCCGTCCGGCTGCCACTGCTGCTCGAGGGCGTTCTTGATCTGCTGGCCGGTCATGTCCTTCGTCACCAGGGTGTTGGCGAACGGCTGGACGAGCGCGGCCTCCTTGTAGGTGACGGTGCCGTCCGGGTCGCCGGCGCCGCTGGACGCGTAGACCATGTCGGTGCGGAGACCGCCCGGGTTCATGAAGGCGACCTGCGAGCCGTTCCGCTCGGTGGCGCTGCGCTGGACCTCGGCGATGTAGTTGCCCAGGACGGACTCGCCGCCGCGGTTCTCGGCCTTGCGGTCGGACTGCACGGCGCGACGCAGGTCACCCGTGATCTCGCCGAGCTTCTCGCCACCCTTGACGTCGGCGACGGCCTTCGCGGCGGTCACGATGTCGCTCACGGCGTTGACCGAGGTGGTGTCGGCGGGGACACGCTTGTCCTCGTTGACGGAGGTGACCGAGGACGTGATGCCGGTGAGCTGCTTGTCGGCGTCCACGGTGAGCTGCAGGTGTCCGAGGTTCACCCCGTAGGACCCGGCCTGGATCACCGGACGCTTCGTGCCGTCGGGGCCGGCGATGGAGTGGTTGTACGTCGCGTGGGTGTGCGCCGACACGATTGCCGAGACCTTCGACGAGACGCCCGAGGTGATCCCGCCGAAGGCACCGGTGCCGGTGGCGTCGGTGAGCGCACTCGTGGTGGCGCCCTCGTGCACGAGCAGGACGAGCACGTCGGCCTCGCCGTTGTCGTCCTTGCCGTCGGTGAGCTGCTCGGCGTACCGGTTGACCTGGCTGACGATCGGGGCCATCGCGAGGCCCTCGACCCCGCCGGGGCTGACGAGCCCGGGGATGAGGTCCTCGGTGGTGGCACCGATGAAGCCGACCTTGACGCCGCCCTTCTCCACGATGGAGTACGGCGTGAACGCGGGATCGGTGGTGCCGGCCTTGACGATGTTCGCCGAGACGTACGGCCAGTCGGCGCGGTCCTCGATGCGGCCGGTCAGGTCGTCCTGGCCCTTGTCGAGCTCGTGGTTGCCGATCGCGCTGACGTCGAGGTCCATGGCGTTCAGGGCGTCGATCGTGGGGGAGTCCTGCTGGATGAGCGAGGTGAAGGTCGAGGCGCCCACGTTGTCGCCGACGCTGGCGAAGATCGTGTTCGGGTTGGCCTCGCGGTACGACTGCACGACGCCGGCGAGCTTCGCGGCGCCGGCGGCCTTGTCGGCGGCGGTGCCCTCGGACTCGATGCGACCGTGGAAGTCGTTGACGTCGATGATGTCGATCGTCGTGTCGCCCTCGGCGGCGACGGCTGCGGACGGGACGGACAGTGCGACCAGGACCCCGGCGGTGGCGAGGGCCGCGCCGGCGCCGAGGCGTCGTCGGGTCGTCGCACCGGCGGTTCCGGTGGTGTGGGAAGTGTTCATCGCCGTCGAACCTACGAAGACGCACAGGCGACCCGCCAGACCCCGTCGCAAGTCGTCACATGACGTTCACACGGCCGTCCCCCTGGGCCCGCCCGACCTGGTTCAGTCGCGGCCGAGCGCCCCCTTCACCCGCTCGGTGACCTCGGTCGCCATCGCTTTGGCGGAGTCCTTCACGACGTCGAACTCGACCGGGTCACCCTTCAGCAGGCTCTTCGCCGTGTTGATCGCGTACTCCTTCGTGATGTGCGGGGGCAGCGGCGGGACGCTCCGGCTGACGTACGCGTCGATCAGGGTGACCCCCTGGTGCGCGAAGGCCCGCTCGACCGCCGCCTCGACCTCGGAGTCCTCGTGCACCGCGATGCCCTGGAACCCGAGCAGCGTCGCGTACCCGGCGTAGTCGATCGACTCGACGTCCTGCGAGCCGCGCCACATCGGGTTGCCGTCCTCGGTGCGCATCTCCCACGACACCTGGCCGAGGTCGTCGTTGTGCATGACCACGATGACGAGCTGCTGGTTCGGCCAGGCCGCTAGGTACTTCTTCACGGTGATCAGCTCGTTCATGCCGAGCATCTGGAAGGCCCCGTCGCCGATCGTGCACACCGCCGGGCGGTCCGGGAACGCGAACTTCGCCGTCACCGCGTACGGCATGGCTGCGAGCATCGTCGCGAGGCGGCCGGACATGTCGCCGCGCATGCCCTCGCGCAGCCGGATGTGGTGGCCGTACCAGTCGGCCGTCGTGCCGGCGTCGGCGGTGACCGTGACGCCGTCGGGCAGCCGGTCGTTCACGGCCTGGATCACCCGGCGCGGGTTCACGCCGTCGTCGTAGGCGACCTCGGACTGCGCACGCATCTCCGACTCCCACTCGCGCATCTCGTCGGCGACGGTCTGCTGGAAGGACCTGTCGGTCTTCTGCTCGAGCAGCGGGAGCACCGCGTCGAGCGTCGAGCCGACATCGCCCCACAGGTTCAGCTCGGTCGGGTACCGCAGGCCGAGCTGCTCCGGCTTGATGTCGACCTGGATGCCCCGGGCCTGCCCCGTCTTCGGCATGTACTCGCCGTACGGGTAGTTCGTGCCGAGCAGCACGAGGGTGTCGCAGTCGCGGATCTGGTGCAGCGACGGCAGCGACCCGAGCAGCCCGAGCTGCTGCGAGTGGTACGGCACGTCGGACGGGATCACGTCCTTGCCGCGGAGTGCCGTGATGATCCCCGCACCCGCCTTCTCGGCGGCGGCGAGCACCTGGGCCGTCGCACCGCGCGCACCCGCACCGACCAGGAACGTCACCTTCGACCCGGCGTTGATGATCTCCGCCATCTTCCGGACCTCGTCGGCGGGCGGCGTGATCCGGGTGGACGCGGGGACGTCGCTCGACCGCGAGGCCCAGTGCTCCAGCGGCGGCGCGTCGTACGCCATCGCCTGCACGTCGTGGGGCAGCACGACGACGGCCGGCTGCTTGCGGAGCGATGCCGTGCGGAACGCGGTGTCGAGCACCACGCCGACGGCCTCGGGCGTGGCCACCGTCTGCACGTAGCAGGCGACGTCGGCGAACACGCGCTCCAGGTTCGACTCCTGCTGCGTGAACGATCCCATCGCCGCGAGCCCCTGCTGGCCGACGATCGCCACCACCGGCTGGTTGTCCATCTGCGCGTCGTACAGCCCGTTCAGCAGGTGGAAGGCACCGGGACTCGACGTCGCGACGCAGACCCCGACCTCGCCGGTGAACTTCGCGTGCGCGGTCGCCATCAGCGCCGCGATCTCCTCGTGCGTGGGGCGGACGTACTCCAGGCCGTCGCCCGTCGACGCAGCCTTGCCGAGCGCGCCGTCGAAGGCGCCGATCCCGTCGCCGGGGTACCCGAACACGCGGGAGACCCCCCACGCCTTGATGCGGTCGATGACGAAGTCGCTCACGGTCGTGCTCATGGCACCAGCGTGCGCGGGCGCGCACGGGTCCGTTCACAGGCACCGGACTGGAGGCGCGGATCACGTGACCGACGTCGGTCACGTGATCCGGGCCTCCAGACCAGGGCCATGTGCTCGTCGCCGGTGGGTGCTCGCTACTGCTCCTGCGCGATCAGCGGACGGAGCGTGCGGTGCGCGATGCGCAGCCCCTCGAGCACCCTGTCGTCGGTGCCGCCCCAGAGCGGGTCCTCGTGCTCGACGCTCAGCGTGCCGTCGAAGCCCGCCTCGTAGAGGCGGTCGACGACGCGCGGCCAGTCCACGACACCGCGACCCGGCACGCGGAACCGCCACCAGCCCATGTCCCACGGGTCGTCGGCCTTGTCGACCTTGCCGAAGAACCCGTACTCGTTGCGCTTCCTGGGGAACAGTTCGAGGTCCTTCGCCTGGGCGTGCACGATGTGCTCGGCGAACGGCAGGATCGTCTCGACCGGGTCGATGCCGATCCACGTCAGGTGCGACGGGTCCCAGTTCAGCCCGAAGCCCAGATCCGTCACCCAGCCCCAGAGCTCGGGGGAGTACGCGATGTTGCCGGGGTACCCGTCCGGGTGCCAGCCCTCCATCACGCAGTTCTCGATGACGAGCCGCACACCGCGCTCGCCGGCGTAGTCGACGAGCTCGGGCAGGACCCGGTTCCCCTCGGCCATGTTCTCGCGGACGGACTTCGTGGTGTCGCGCCCGATGAAGGTGCCGACGTACGGGATGCCGAGTGTCTGCGCCGTGTCGATCGCGTGCTTCAGGTGGGTCCGCACCGCCGCCCGGTGCTCCGGGTCCTGGTGCAGGTTGTTCTCGTAGTACGCGAGCGCGGAGATCTCGAGGCCGGTGCGGTCGAGCAGGGCGCGGGTGGCCCGGGCGTCCTCGTCGGTGAAGGTGGCGACCGGCAGGTGCGCCGCTTCGAAGTCGCGGCCGCCGGTGCCCGGCCAGACGGCGACCTCGAGCCGCTCGTAGCCCTGCTGCTGGGCGAACCCGGCAATCCGGTCGAGCGACCAGCCGGGCAGGCAGGCGGTCAGCATGCC
The DNA here is from genome assembly GCF_903970855.1 of Curtobacterium sp. ME12. NCBI lineage: Bacteria > Bacillati > Actinomycetota > Actinomycetes > Micrococcales > Microbacteriaceae > Curtobacterium > Curtobacterium sp. ME12. The sequence goes on along the minus strand of NZ_CAJCKD010000004.1, from coordinate 109,783 downwards.
GAGCTTCACCGGATCTCCCGCCAGGTCGTCTCGGCCGCGCTGCCGATCACGGCCTCGATGATGTCGGCGGAGCGGGCGCCGTCCGCGAACGTCGGCAGCCCGTCGGGGACCACCCCGGTGCGGACCGCGGTGTAGGTGTCGGCGACGAACGCCGCGAAGGCGTCGAGGTACCCCTGCGGGTGCCCGGCCGGCACGATCGCCAGCCGGCGCTGGTCCGGGTACCCCTGCGACGGGTCGCGGACCACGATCTGCGCGCCGCGCTCGTTGCCGAACCACGCCGACTCGGGCTGCTCCTGGTCGAACGCCGCGCTGCCGCGGGTGCCGTCGACCTCGAACCACAGGCGGTTCTTGCGGCCCGACGCGACCTGCGAGATCACGACGTTCCCGATGCGGCCCGTGGCGGTGCGGAAGGTGGCGACGGCGGTGTCCTCAGTGGTGACCTCGGCACGCTCGGCCGCGTCGGCCACCGGGTCCGGGTCGGGGGAGCCGGAGAACGACGGACCGGACGCCGCCGGCCGCGTCGGGTAGACGATGTCGGTCGCGGCGGACACCGAGGCGAAGCGCTCGCCCGTGACGAACTCGACCAGGTCGCACCAGTGCGAGCCGATGTCGGCGAACGCGCGGGACAGCCCGCTCGAGGTCGGGTCGACCCGCCAGCTCGAGGCGTCCTCGTCGAGCATCCAGTCCTGCAGGTAGTGGCCGTGAACCGCGAGCAGCCGGCCGAGCTCCCCGTCGGCGATGCGCGCCCGGATCTCGCGGACCATCGGGTGGTACCGGTACACGAACGGCACGGTGGCCACGACACCGGCCTCGGCTGCGGCGGCGACGAGCTCGGCGGCCTGCGCGGGGTCGATCGCCAGGGGCTTCTCGCACACCACGTTGATGCCGGCCGCGATCACTGCGAGCGCCTGCGGGTGGTGCTGGTCGTTCGGGGTGCAGATGTGCACGACGTCGGGGGCGTCGGCGATGACCTCGTCGAGGGAGGCGTAACCACGGGGCAGGTCGAGCTGCGCCGCCACCTGCTCGGAGCGGGCGGCGTTCCGACCGAGCACACCGAGGACCTCGGCACCGGAGGCCCGGGCCGCCCGGGCGTGGACGCCGGCGATCATGCCCGTCCCGACCACGGCGACACGGAGGCGTCGCCCTTCGTACCCACTGCTCATGGTGCTCCCTCGCGCCGGAATGACACCACCGTAGCGGCCCGGTCATCCACCGGGGCCGATGAGTACCGTCTGCAGCATGTCGAGCCTCCAGACCAGCCTGCTCATCCTCGGAGCCAGCGGCGACCTGTCCAAGCGCCTGCTCCTGCCCGGCCTCGCGACCCTGCTCCAGGTGAAGGACGACTGGGACGTCCAGCTCGTCGGGGCCGGTGTCGAGGACCTGTCCGACGCCGATTGGAAGGCGCAGGTGCGCGAGTCCTTCGAGAACGCGCAGGCGTCGAAGAACGAGGAGGACGAGGGCGCCTCCGGTGACACGGCGCTGCCGGAGCGACTGCAGGCCGTGGTCGACGCCTCGACCTACCGGAAGGCCGACGTCACCGACCCGGACGACCTGCGCGCACTGCTCGCCGCGTGCGAGCACGACCCCGCGATCTACTTCGCGCTGCCCCCGGCGGTCACCGAGAAGAGCTGTGAGCAGCTCGCGCACCTCGACCTGCCCGCCGGCACCCGGCTGGCGCTCGAGAAGCCGTTCGGCACCGACGCCGACAGCGCCTCGCACCTGAACGACCTGCTGCACTCGTTCATCCCCGAGGAGCGCATCCACCGCGTCGACCACTTCCTCGGCCGCTCCACCGTGCTCAACCTGCTCGGGCTGCGCTTCGCCAACCGCATCATCGAGCCGCTGCTGTCGTCGCAGCACGTCGAGCGCGTCGACATCGTCTACGACGAGACCCTCGGGCTCGAGGGCCGGGCGCGCTACTACGACAAGGCCGGGGCGCTCACCGACATGATCCAGAGCCACCTGCTGCAGGTGATGGCCGTCGTCGCGATGGAGGCCCCCGCCTCGATCAAGGCCGACGACCTGCGCACCCAGAAGGAGCTCGTGCTGCGGGCCGTCCGACCGTGGGGCGGCGATGTCGTCACCGCGGGCAAGCGCGCCCGGTACACCGCCGGCACCGTCGGGGACCGCCAGCTGCCGTCGTACGTCGACGAGGACGGCGTGGACCCGTCGCTCGGCACCGAGACCCTCGCCCAGCTCACCCTGGAGATCGCGAACTGGCGCTGGGCCGGCGTCCCGTTCACCCTGCGCTCCGGCAAGGCGCTCGCCGCGCAGCGCCGCGAGATCGTCATCACGTTCAAGGACTCCCCGCACGTGCCCGAGGGGCTCACCGGCACCGAGCTGCCGGACCGGCTGCGCATCTGGATCGCCCCGGACGAGATGCAGCTCGAGCTCAACGTCAACGGCGCCGGTGACCCGTACACGATCGACCACACGAGCCTCGAGGTGACCTTCAACCCTGGGCGCCTGAGTGCCTACGGCGAGGTGCTGGCCGGCGTGCTCGAGGGCGACGCCACGCTGTCGGTCCGCGGTGACAGCGCGGTGCAGGGCTGGAAGGTCGTCGGACCGTTCCTCGACGCGTGGAAGGCCGGCAAGGCGCCCCTCGACGAGTACGCCGCCGGCTCCGTCGGCCCCGACGGCTGGGACAACATCGAGGCCTGAGCCCGAGCGGCGGCGTAGCGTCGGGCGACGTGAACACCACCGACGACGTCCTGCAGACCGTTCCCGAACCCGCCGGCGCCGACATCCGCGTCGACGACGTCCCCTACGACCACGAGGGCACCGAACTGCTCGGTGTGCTCGCGAAGGACGCCGCGATCGCGGGCCGTCGTCCGGCCGTCCTCGTCGTGCACGACTGGCACGGCGTGAACGAGCACGTCGAGGCACGGGTGACGATGCTCGCCAGGCTCGGCTACGTCGCGTTGGGCGCGGACATCTACGGAGCCGGCGTCCGGCCCGGTGACGACACCGCGGCCCAGGTCGCCGGCGGTTTCTACCAGGACCTGCCCCTGCTGCGCGCCCGCGCCACTGCCGGGCTCGAGCGACTGCTCGCCGACCCGGACGTCGACCCCGCCCGCGTCGTGGTGATGGGCTACTGCTTCGGTGGCTCGACCGCACTCGAACTCGCACGGACCGGGGCCGACCTGGTCGGTGCCGTGGCGTTCCACGGCGGCCTCATCGCGCACGACCCCTCGGACGCCGCGGACATCCGGGCGAAGCTGCTCGTCCTCACCGGGGGCGCCGACCCCGTCGTGCCGGACGAGGCCGTGCACGCGTGGCAGGACGAGATGCGGGCGGCGCCGGACGTCGACTGGCAGGTCGTGACGTACTCGGGCGCGATGCACGCGTTCGCCGTACCCGGCACCGACGCCCCGGACCACGGCGCGCAGTACCAGGAGCGTGCCGATCGCCGGTCGTGGCAGGCACTCCGGGTGTTCCTGGCCGAGGTGTTCGACGAGGAGCCCGCGGCGCTGTGACGGTGCGGCCGTCGGAGACCGTTCGCGACACGCCGAGCACGGGGGCCGGAGGGCCTCGATTGGCGCCCGGGCCGCACCTGTTGTAGAGTCTTCCACGGCCGCAAGGCCACGCGCTCGTAGCTCAATGGATAGAGCATCTGACTACGGATCAGAAGGTTGGGGGTTCGAGTCCCTTCGAGCGCACAGTACGAGGAAGGGCCCCGGTGGATTCCACCGGGGCCCTTCCTCGTTCCGGCAGGCGACGCTCGTCGGCCTTCCGGGCGCCGGCGACCACCCCGAGGCGGAGCAACTGGAGCGCTGGCGCTGTTCCGGTCATGGGGCACTGTACGGTGCGGCCCGACCACGGGTGCACCGGACGGTGCGACCGGTCAGGGAGCCGGCGTGTACGGCTGGGCCGCCGCGATGACCTCGGATGCACCGGCGATGCCGAACGACGTGAAGAGCGGTGCCCACAGCGCCTTGAGCTGCGCCACGAGCTCGTCGTCGGTCAGCTGCGTCGAACCGTCCACCATGCCCAGCGTCGTGTTGAGGAGCAGCAGGACGGACGGCTGGACCGCGGCCGCGTCGACGTCCGCCGCCGCGACCCCGGCGCTGACGAGCTCGCCCCGCGTCATCTCGAACCAGTCGAAACCGCGCGGTACCGGCACGCCGGCCTTGCCGAGTTCGTGCAGGAGCCGGACCGCGCCGCCCGCGACCGAGCCCCGGCGGACGTCCATCCCGGTGGTCAGGAGGAACACCGTCAGCCGCTCGATGCCCGGCTGCGCAGGGAGTGCGTCGAAGAGTTCACGCCAGCGCTGCTGCTGCAGTTCGATGACCGCCGTCGCCAGGTCCTTCTTCGACGGGAACAGGTGGTACCCGATCGCCGACTTCGGCTTCCCCATCGCCTCGGCGACGCGGGAGAACGTGGTCGCCTCGTAGCCGAAGGCGGCGAACTGCTGCCCTGCGGCATCGATGATGGCTCGTCGAGAGGCCTCCATGGCAAGCTGCCGCTGGTTCATCTGGCGCGGTGTCCTTCCTCGCCCGAGCTGAGCGATCAGTGAACACCACATCCTAGGGCCGCTCACGATGACGGCCCGTCCCCTGCCCGCGTCAGGCGGCGCAGAACGTGTGCCAGGCCACGTCGATCCCCTTCCGGTGCAGCGAGTCGAGTCCGACGTCGAGGTGCTTCCGCTCGGCGTCCACCAGGTGTGCGCACCGGTGGTCCTGGGCGACGGTCTGGGCCTGGCCGAGTGCCGTCACCAGGTCGGTGTCGATGGCGTCGAGCTGGGGGCGGATGGTCGTCAGGTCCGGTGCCGTCGTGGGTGCGGTCCACGGGTTGTGCGTCCAGTGGTTGATGAGGCCGCGCTGGACGACCTTGCTCGCGGCGATCTGCGCGCGGATCACCCGGGTCACCAGCACGGGGTCGACGCCCTGCTGCTCCGCCAGGGTGACCGCTTCGTCCACGACGGCCTGTTCGCGCACCGGATCGGCGACCGGCTTCCCGCTGAGCCACTTCGACTCCGCCACCGGGTCGGCGAGCTCGAGCCGTCGGAGGATGAGCGTGCCGATGGTGTCGAGCTCCGCCGTCGACGCCGTGGGACGGGAACCGTCGTGGGAGATGGTCATCGTGGAACCCGTCGGTTCGGCGGACGTGGGCAGTGGATCGGCGTTCGCCGCCGAGGTCGGCAGGGCGATGCCCGCCGCGAGCAGCCCGAAGGCCAGGGCCGTCGCGGCGGTCCGGCGGGTGCGGTGCCGGACGGTGGTCGGGGTGGTGTGGTGTGCGGTGTTCACGGGGTTTCCTTCCCGAACCGGCGCCGGACGCGTCGGGTCAGATCGTCGATGATCGGTTTGATGACCTCGTCGTAGAACGGGTAGACGCCGAAGTGGTCGGCGCCCTCGTCGCAGTAGCAGTCCATCGAGATCGCCTCCTCGAAGTTCGAGAAGACGTAGGTGGCACGGTGCGGGAACACGGCGTGCGGCTCGTCGTCACGCGGGGTCGTGGTGGTCACGGCGGCGCTCGATCCCGGTCGGCAGTTCGTCAGCCGGCCAGCCGAGCCGCGGGGACGCCGGGGTCGCGCCCGGAGTCCACCACCGCGTCGATCTCGGTGGACCCGTTGCCCGACCCGACCGTGCGGTTCTGGATCTGGTTGAGCGACCAGTTGCCCGGCAGTGGCTCGAGCTGGTTGCCCGACCAGGCCGGCGACATCCCGGCGACGAACGAGAAGTGCGCGAGTCCGGCGCTGCTCACGGCGGTGCACGTGGCGCGGGAGCCGTAGACGCCCGCCTTGTACAGGTTCCCGCGGTCCCGCAGGCCGGCGGCGACGCCACGGAAGTACGGGACCACGAGCGACTCGTCCTGCGCCGCGGTCGCGTCGAAGTCGGCGGCGAAGTAGACGGTGGTCTGCTTCGGGATCCCGAGCTTCCGGGCCGCGTCGTGGGCGCGGTGGGCGTCGCGGACGCCCTGTTCCTCCGTGAACCACGAGGCAGCGAACCCGCCCTCCTCGAAGATCGGCCACAGCCCAAGGCCGGCGCTCGCCATCACACGGAGTTCCTCGGGGGTCAGGGCCTTGTCGAGTGCCCCGGAACGCTGGTGGTTCGTGAGGTACCGGCCGACGCTGGTGGCACCGGACGCCCGGACGGCGGCCGCGCGGGCGTCGTCGAGGCGCACCGCGGTGTCGGCACCGGTCGTCGCACGGTCCGGGTCACCCGTGCTCGCCGCCAGGGCTGCCCAGGTGCCGGCGTCGCACGTCCCGGTCTGCTCGGCGGGCGGGAACGCCTGGAACTGCTGGAACGCACGGACCACCGCGGCGTCCGCCGCCGAGTAGGCACTGCTGAACACGACGCGCTCGCCGTTCAGCACCAGGAGCGCCTTGACGAGCAGCACCCAGGCGCCGGTGGCCCCGACCCCGACGACGCTCGGGCCCGCGGCACGGAGCGCGGCGGCCGTCCCCGGTCCCCAGGCGCCGTCGACCGTGACGCCCACCGCGACCTGCACCGCGCGGATCGCCGCCGAGTACGTGCTCGTGTCGACGAGTCCGCTCGTGCTGCCGTACGCGCCGCCGGTCGCCTCGGCGTAGGTGCGGTTGAGGTACTGCTGCACCGCGCGCACCGCTCGGGACCCGCCGGAGGCGAGCCGGACCGGGTCGACGGTCAGGAGTGCGGCGTACAGGTGCGCCGACAGCGGGAGCGCGCCGGGCTCGGCACCCAGGTCGGACCGGAGCGCCTGCACGGCCGCGACGGTGGCCGCGTCGTACTCACCGGTGAGCGTGACGGTCGAGGCGCCCTTGCAGACCAGTCCGGCCTGGACGAGCCGGCGCCAGGTGGCGGCGTCGTCGCCCGTCTCGGCCCCGACGTCGCCGTGCTGTTCGAGCTTCCGACGGGTCGTCGGCCCGAACGTCGCGACGACGGGGGAGATGCCGAGCAGCGACTGGGTGGCCTGCACGATCCCGAGCACGGTGCCGCTGCCGGTCAGCCCGTCCTCATCCACGTGCACCCATCCGTGCAGGTGCCCGAAGGTCGTGTTGAGCCAGCGCTGCACGGCCAGCACGCCCGAGTCGGCGGAGCCGGACGAGCCGGAGGAACCGGTCGACCCGGTGGAGCCGGCCGCGCCGGAGGGGGTGGCAGCGTCGGCCGGGGCCGCGAGTGCGGTCGTGACGAGCGGGACGGTGGCGGTGATGCCGATGAGCGCAGTTCGGCGCGAGATGTGCACGGGGGTGCCCCTTCAGTTGCCTCGAGCGTCCGCTGGCCGTCGATCGCGCTGTGCGATGCTGATGGCCGCGGCATGGTCCGAGCAACTTCGTCCCTCAACTTGGGACGGTCCTGCAATTCGGCAGACGATCGTCTGATGAAGCGCTCAGTCCCCCCGTCCGGGCCGCCCCGCTCAGCGCGCGAAGGCCGCCAACCGGTCCTGCAGCGCACGCTCCAGGTACGGCTCGAGCGACGACGCCCACGTCGCGGTGATGTGCGTGCTGTCCCGGTAGACCAGGACGCCCCCGACGACCGCAGGGCACGTGGTGTCGGTGCAGTAGTAGCGGCTCAGGTCGATCGACGCCGCCTTGCCCCCGGCTGCCCGGAACGCGGCGACGGCCTCGACCGACGAGTCCGTCGTGCCGAGCGCTTCGGCGCGCGACCGGTCGCAGGCGTCCGTCGTCGGCCCGGACATCGTGCTGAGGCAGGCGACGACGTCGGGGCGGGGCACCGGGTTGTCACGGACGGCGATGACGGGTAGCTCGTCACCGGCCGCCTGCTCCCATGCGTCGACCAGGCCGTTGCGGGTGGCCTTGTCGCGGGCGGGTCCGGGCGGCAGGCTCACCGGCATCTGCGTGGTGGAGTGGGTGACGACCAGGGCGTCGGCGTCGCGGTGCTCGCGGACGTAGTCGATGGCGGCGTGCTTCCACGAGTTGCAGCCCCGCATCGACGAGGGGCTCAGCGAGTCCTGCTGCGCGGTGGTGAGGTAACACCCGCCGGCGCCGGCCAGGTCGATCCGCCAGCCGTTGTCGTCCGCGATCTTCTCGTACGCACCGAGCAGTGCGTTGCTGTGCGAGTCGCCGATGACGATGAGGTGCTTCGACCAGCCGGTGGTCTTGCCGAGGACGCAGGGCCGGAACGTGCCGCTCCAGCACTCGGCGCGGTTGTCGTCGTCGTCCTTGGCCACGGCCGGAGCGGGCACACGGACGTCGGCGAGCTCGGGGTCGACGCAGGGGTCCGCGAACCCGATGCGCGCGGCGGCACCGAAGCAGGACTCGTCGTCGTCCTCCTGCTCCGCGGTGACCTGCTTCGTGACCGTGGTCGCGTTGACCTCCTGCACGTAGACGGCGGTCAGGGTGGCTGCCCCGAGCGTCACGACGGTGAAGCTGCAGATGACGGCGAGCGAGACGACGCCCCGGGGCTGCAGGTCCCGCAGCCACGTCGAGAACCGGACCGGTTCCTCGAACCAGATCGTCGTCACGGTGGCCAGACCGATCGCGACGAGCAGTACTGCCGGACTCGTCGCCCAGTCGAGCGGACGTCCCAGCATGATCGGCAGGATGACGACGAGTGGCCAGTGCCAGAGGTAGAGCGCGTACGAGATCCGCCCGAAGAAGGCGACGGGCCGGAGCGCACCGACGTCCTCGAACTCGGTCCCCGCGCCGAACAGCAGCACGAGCGCCGCGCCGGCGACCGGCAGCAGCGCCGCGATCCCGGGGAACGCCGTCTCCGGGGTGATCACGACGAGGGACAGTGCGAGGGCCACGACGCCGATGCCGGTGGCGACCAGGCGGACCCGCCGGGCGACCTCGGTGCGGACCTCGGGCAGGTGCACGGTGGCGACGAGACCGCCGAGTGCGAACTCCCACGCGCGGGTGCCGGTGGAGAAGTAGGCGACGCCGGGGTCGGTGGCGGTCTGCACGATGCTCCACACGAGGGACAGCACGACGACGCTGCCGAGCAGCAGCCGCGCGGTCGCCAGCGGCGTGGACCGACGGCGTGCGAGTGCCCCGATGCCGAGCAGCAGGAGCGGCAGGAGGATGTAGAACTGCTCCTCGACCGACAGCGACCAGAAGTGCTGGAACGGTGAGGGGGCGTCGGCCGACGCCAGGTAGTCGACGGCGTTCGCCGCGAGCTCCCAGTTCTGCAGGTACACCGTCGAGGCGATCAGCTCACGCCCGTACTGCCCCCACAGCGCGCTCGGCACGGCGACGAGCACCGCGACTCCGGTGACGACGATGGTGAGGAACGCGGCCGGCAGTAGGCGTTTGGCCCGGCGCGACCAGAACCGTCCGAGCCGGATCGTGCCCGTCGCGAGCTGTTCCCGCAGCAGCAGCCCGGTGATCAGGAAGCCGGAGATCACGAAGAAGACGTCGACGCCGACGAACCCGCCGTGCAGGGCGCCCGGCCACAGGTGGTAGACGACGACCGCGAGGACGGCGAACGCGCGGAGGCCCTGGATGTCCCACCGCGTGGTGTCGCGCGCTCGGTGCGCGGGGCCCCGTTCGCCCGGCGTTGCTGTACTCACTGCCTCGATCCTAGGAGACGGCGTCACCTTCGCGGGGCACGACGGACGGGAGGCCCGTGGCGGTGTCGCCACGGGCCTCCCGTTCCTCAGGTGGTGCGTCGACTACGCGACGGTCGCGCGCGCCTCGGCCAGCGACGGGTAGTCGGTGTAGCCCTCGGCGGTCGCGCCGTAGAAGAGCTCCGGACGCGGCTCGTTGAGCTCGGCGTCGTGCTCCCAGCGGTGCGCGAGGTCCGGGTTGGCGATCGCGGCGCGGCCCACGGCGACGGCGTCGGCGTGGTCGCCCTCGACGATCGCGATGGCCTCGTCGCGGGTGGTGAGCGACGAGAAGCCCGAGTTCACGATGAACGGCGCGCCCACGGTGCGGCGGACGTGCTGCACCAGGTCGCCGGTCGGCTCGGCGTGCAGGACGTCGACGAAGGCGAGGCCGAGCGGCGCGAGGCCCTCGGCGACGGCGGTGTAGGTGGCGCGGACGTCGGCGGCGTCGTCCTCGATGACGCCCTGGATCCCGTGCTCGGGCGACAGGCGGATGCCGGTGCGGTCGGCGCCGATGGCCTCGGCGATGGCCGTGGTGACCTCGATCGCGAAGCGTGCGCGGTTCTCGGGGGAGCCGCCGTACTGGTCGGTGCGGGTGTTCGACACCGGCGACATGAACTCGTGCACCAGGTAGCCGTTGGCGCCGTGGACCTCGACCCCGTCGAGTCCGGCGGCGATCGCGTTGCGGGCGGCCTGCACGAAGCCCTGCACGGCCTCCTGCACCTCGGCGGTGGTCAGCTCGTGCGGGACGGGCATGTCCGCCTTCGAGCCGTCGGCCAGGTGCGTCTGCCCGGGGGCGGCGATGGCGGACGGCGCGACGATGCGCGGGGTCTGCGAGATGTCGGTGTGCGAGACGCGGCCGCCGTGCATGAGCTGCATGACGATCGTGCCGCCGGCGGCGTGCACGGCGTCGGTCACGCGGCGCCAGCCGGCGATCTGCTCGTCGGTCTCGATGCCGGGCTGCCCGGGGTAGGAGCGGCCCTCCTGCACGGGCCAGGTGCCCTCGGTGATGATCATGCCGAGGCCGGCGCGCTGCCGGTAGTGCTCGACGAGCAGGTCGTTCGGGACCCCGTGCTCGCCGGCGCGGGTGCGCGTGAGCGGGGCCATGACGACGCGGTTCGACAGGGACAGGGCGCCGATGGAGGCGGGTTCGAAGAGCTTCACGTCAGGGCGAACGACGAGTTGTCCGGTGCAATTCCGCCTCGGAGCACTTCTTCAGGCAGTGCGGTCAGTCGCGCGGGCACACCAGCGTCGACGAGCGCACCTGGCCCTCGGGGCGGATCACCTGGTGCTGGGAGAGGGGCTTGCCGCACAGGGGGCAGCCCCGGTCGATCGTCCGGTCGTCGATGCCCTCGGGCCGACCGGCACCGATCTGCGAGGGGCCCATCTTGTTGATGAGCGTCGTGTTCCACCGTTCGTACCACTGGCCGAAGCGTCCCACGGTGCATCCTTTCGTTCGTGCACGAACCATCATGGCACTGATGGCCGTGGATCACACCTGGTCGACGCGCTCCAGCAGCTCGGTCAGCTCGTCCTTCAGGGACTCGAGTCGTACGAGTGGCCACCCGAGCCGGTCGGCGACGGCGAGCGGCACCGCCTGTGCTCGGTCGCGCAGGGCGTGCCCGGCGGTCGTCAGGGACACCTCGAGTTGGCGTTCGTCGGCGGCGCTGCGGGTGCGGCGGACGTAGCCGGAGGCCTCCAGGCGCTTGAGCAGCGGGCTCAGCGTCGCGGAGTCCAGTCGCAGCTCGCCGGCGATCTCGCGCACCGACCGCGGGTCACGCTCCCACAGGGCGAGCATCACGAGGTACTGCGGGTGGGTCAGGCCCATCGGCTCGAGCAGGTCGCGGTACAGCCCGATGACGCTGCGGCTCGTCGCCGCGAGTGCGAAGCAGAGCTGCCGGTCGAGCGCGAGCGGGTCCGGTGCGGTCTGGGTCATGCCCTCAGGGTACTTCGTTCGTGCACGAAGTGGTGTGGTCGCGACCCGGGGCGGTGGGCGCAACGGCCTGGAGGCCCGGTGCCGGTCTCGTGGACCGGCACCGGGCCTCCAGGGTGGGTGCGCTGGTGCGTCGACTACGCGCGGTGCGCGGGCGGGTGCCCCGAGTCGTGCGCGTTCGCGTCGGGCTCCACGGGGAGCGCGTGGGTGCCGGTGTGCGTGTCCTCGTGGCCGGCGACCGGGTGGGTGCGCTCGAGCTTCGCGCCCTCCACGTCGACGTCCGGCACGATGCGGTCGAGCCACTTCGGGAACCACCAGGCACTCGTGCCGAGCAGGTGCATCGCGGCCGGGATGAGCAGCATGCGGACGACGAAGGCGTCGATCAGCACACCGAACGCCAGCCCGAAGCCGATCGGCTTGATGGTGGACGAGTCCGAGAAGATGAAGCCAGCGAACACCGAGATCATGATGATCGCCGCCGCCGTGACCACCGCGCGACCAGCGTGCAGACCGCGCTGGACGGCCACCTTCGCGCTCGCGCCGTGGGCGTAGGCCTCACGCATGCCGGACACCAGGAACAGCTGGTAGTCCATCGCCAGACCGAACAGGATGCCGATCTCGATGATGGGCAGGAAGCTCAGGATCGGTGCCGGGTCGTGCACACCGAAGACCGAGCCGAGCCAGCCGAACTGGTAGATCGCGGTCAGACCGCCGAACGACGCCAGCACGGACAGGATGAACCCGGCGGTGGCGGTGATCGGCACGAGGAACGACCGGAACACGATGATCAGGATGATCAGCGACAGCCCGACGACCACCACGAGGTAGAGCGGCAGCACGTTCGACAGCTTCTCGGACACGTCGATGTTCGCCGACGCGTTGCCGGCGACGCCGAGGGTGACCTTGCCGTCGTCGGTGGAGACGGTCTGCTCGCGCAGGTCCTTCACGACGTCCTCGGTGGACACGCTGTCCGGGCCGCCGGCGGGCTTCACCTGGAACGCGATGATGTCGCGGTCCTTCGAAGCGCCGATCGGCAGCACGGCCTCCACGTCGTCGTTCTTCGCGATCGCCTGGCCGATGGTGACCTCGGTCGCGGTGACGTCGCTCTTGCTGATCGACTCCGGCAGGGTCGCCACGACGAGCAGCGGGCCGTTCTGCCCGGCGCCGAACTCCTGCTCGAGCGTCTTGTAGGCCTTGTACTGGCTCGACTCGACCGCCTCGGACGAACCGCTCGGCAGGCCGAGGCGCATCTGGGTCGCTGGCAGGGCGATGGTGCCGAGCACCGCGACGCCGAGGACGAGCGTGATGACCGCGCGCCAGCTCGACATCGGCTTGTTCGGGATCCGCGTGGAGTCGGTGTTGCCGATCTTCGCGCGCTCCTTCTTCCGCAGGATCCGCATGCCGATGAGCGACAGCAGGGCCGGGGTGAAGGACGTCGCGATGAGGATCGCGAAGAGCACCGCGACCGCACCGACCGTGCCCATCAGGCCGAGGAACGGGATGCCCGTGATGTTCAGCGCGAGCAGCGCGACGATGACCGTCGCACCGGCGAACACCACGGCGTTGCCCGAGGTGCCGTTCGCGAGTCCGATCGACTCGTGCACCTGCATGCCCTGCTTCAGCTGGGTCCGGTGCCGGTTGAGGATGAACAGCGAGTAGTCGATGCCGACCGCCAGGCCCAGCATCACCCCCAGCACCGGCGTGACGGAGATGAACTCGACGACGCTCGAGAACGACAGGGCGGTGAGCGAGGCGACGCCGACGCCGAGCACGGCGCTGACGAGCGGGACCGCGGCGCCGATGACCGTGCGGAGCATCAGGAGCAGCACGATCGCGGCGATGATGACACCGCCGATCTCACCGGGGCCGAGGATCGACGGCACACCCTGTGCGATGTCGTTCGAGACGTACACGTTGACGCCCCGGATGTCGGCCGACTCAGCGTCGTCCGCGATGGCGGTCTTCGTGTCCGCGGGGACCTCGTAGGTCGACTTCGTGAACTGCACGGTGCCGATCGCGGCGCTGCCGTTGTCCGACACGAAGCGGATGTCCTTCGACAGGTCGAGCAGGTCCGAGCCCTGTTCGAGCTCCTGCTCGTTGTCGTCGAGCTTCTGCTTGTTCGTGTCGATCGTCTTCTGGGCGTCGGCGATCTGCTGCTCACCGGCGTCGATCTGGGCCTGCTGGGCGTCGATCTGCGCCTGGGCCTGCTGGAGCTGGGCGGCCGCTGCCTGCGCCTGTGCGGCGGGGACGGCTGCGCCACCGGCCGCCTGCGCCTGGGCCTTCTGCGCATCGAGCTGTGCCTGGGCGTCTTCGATCTTCTGCTTGCCGGACTCGAGCTGCGCCTTCTGGGCGTCGAGCTGCTCCTGTCCGGTCTCGATCTTCGCGCGACCGGACTCGATCTGGTCGCGGCCGTCGACGATCTTCTGCCGCTGGTCGTCGAGCTGCTGCTGGGTCTCGAAGCCGCTCGTCGTGCCCTTGACGCCGTCGAGCTTCTCGAGGCTCGTCAGGAAGTCGTCGATCTCGGACTGCTGCGACGACGAGAACGCCTTGCCGTCCTTCGTCTCGAAGACGATCGTGCCGTTGCCGCCGTTCGCCGACGGGAACTTGTCGGCGAGCTGGTCCTGCACCTGACTGGTCTTGGTGTTCGGGATCGTGATCGACGACGAGATGGTGCCGGCGAAGAGCGTGTACGTGACGCCCGCGACGGCCATGATCACGACCCAGGTGATGATCACGAGCCAGTGGCGTCGTGCGGAGAACCGTCCGAGACGGTAGAGGAGACCGGCCATGCGGGTGCCTGCGGTCCTTTCGTTGTCAGGTGCTGGTGGTGCGGGGTGCGCCGGTGGACCCCTGGGGGACGAGGAGGTGGAGCGGTGTCAGCCGTCGGCCATGTAGCCGCTGCGGACGCTGTGCACGAGTCGGGCGAGCAGGTCGTCCCACGCGTCGAGCGCCGGCTGGTCGAGCTCGGGGCCGGACGTCGCCAGCCAGTGCTCCGCGATGACGACGATGCCGCTCATGAGCGACTCGACGAGCAGCGCGGCGTCGAGGGGGTCCGCGGCCGGGTAGCGTCGGGCGACCTCGTGCCGGAGCCGTTCGGTCACACGCGAGAACGCCGTCTGGGTCAGGACCGCGGCCTTCGGGTCGTCCTTGCCGGGGTCACCGAGGATCCGGTACATGCTGGCGATCGCCGGTGCCAGGTCGGCACCGCGGGCGGCGGACTCGAGCTCGTCGAACATCGACGCCCGACTGCCGTCGCCCACCGGGGTCCGGGCCATGTCGGCGAGGAACCGGTCGATGATGACGGACAGCTCCTGCTCGCACACGGCCAGCAGGACCTCGTCGAGCGAGGCGAAGTGGTTGAACACGGTGCGCCGGGCGATGTCGGCGCGGGCAGCGAGGTCGTCCACGCTGAAGTCGCGGCCGCCGCGCTCGTCGATCAGGTCGCGAGCGGCCTGCAGGATCGCGGCACGGTGCTTCGCCTTGAGGGCAGCACGGCGGTCGGTCGCGATGGTCACGAGATCGAACACTAGGTGCATCGATGCACTCGGTGCAACGAAGTTGAGTGCATCCCCAGGTTCGTCCCCCGATCCCCGCAACCGGCTCATCGCGGACGGCGTGCACCCCACCACGGAGTCTCTGTCGCGGCCTTGCGACGCGACGGACGGGCGGACGGGAGGCCCGTGGCGGCGCCGCCACGGGCCTCCCGTCCGTCTGCTGGCCACGTGACGGGCGCGGGACGGCGGTTCGTGTCCGCGCTGACGGTTCCGGTTCACGAACCCCGGGGAACGTGAACCAGAACCGTCAGCCGCTCACCGCGCGACGTCGTCCCACGGCACCGGGGTGGTCTCGCCCGTCTCCCAGTCGCGGCGCAGCACGCCGTAACCGACCGACCCGACGGCCGGGCCGCCGTCGACGGGCCACGCCTCGCGGTAGTGGGCCTCCTGCACCCAACCGGCGCGGACGAAGACCCGGCGCATGGCGGTGTTGTCCTCGCGGGTCTGGCCCTCGAAGCGCGTGGTCGTCGGCATCGTCGTGAACACGTGGTCGGTCACCGCACGCAGGGCGGAGACCCCGAGGCCCCGACCCCGGAACCGACCCGCCAGGCGCAGGTCGAACAGGGGGACGGGGTCAGCCAGGTCCTCGAGGCGGACCAGTCCGATGCGCCCGAGGTCGTCGTGGTCGAGCCAGGAGGTGTCGTGCTCGTCGTCGCGGTAGGCACCGGAGTCGACGGCGCTCGCCGCGTCGGCCGCACCGATGCGCCGTCGGACGTGGAACGGGAACTCCTCGGACGTCAGGAACGCGAGCAGCTCCTGGCGATCGGCGCCGGTGGGGTCCAGGCGGGTGAGGCGGACGGCGGTCACGGACATGCCGCTCAGGGTAGTTGCACGGTCGTCGTGCATGCTCGGGGGCGTGCGAGGCGGGACGAAGACGACGGCCGCGGCCCTGGCGGCGCTGGTGCTGGGTGGGCTGATGGGGTGCTCAGGTGCGCCGGGTGGTGCGACGACCGGGCCGACGTCGTCCGCATCGGCTCCTGCTGCTGCGTCCGGGTCGGCTTCGGGCGCAGCGGCGCCGTCGACCGACCCGGCCACTGCCACTGCCCGGACCTTCGCGACGCTGGAGCGGCGGTACGACGCACGGCTCGGGGTCGCCGCGATCGACACCGGGAGTGGTCGGACGATCGCGCACCGTGCGGGGGAGCGGTTCGCGTTCGCATCGACGGTCAAGGTGTTCATCGCGGCGGCGGTCCTCGACGCCTCGTCCGACGCTGACCTGGCGACCGTCGTGCACTACGACCGCAGCGACCTGCTCGAGTACGCGCCCGTGACGAGCGAGCACGTCGACACCGGGATGACGGTGCGCGGGCTCATCGACGCTGCGCTCCGCTTCAGCGACAACACCGCGGCGAACCTGCTGGTGGAGCGGCTGGGCGGGCCGGACGACGTCGAGCGGTGGCTGCGCGGGATCGGGGACCGGACGACGAGCGTCAACCGGGTCGAACCCGACCTGAACGAGGCGATCCCGGGCGACCGGCGGGACACGACGACGCCGGAGCGGTTCGCGGCGGACCTCCGGACCGTGCTGCTCGGGGACGCCCTCGACGTCGCCGACCGGCGGGTGCTCCGCGAGGCGATGCTCGGCAACACGACCGGGGACGCGACGATCCGTGCCGGGGTGGACCCGTCGTGGCGGGTCGCCGACAAGACCGGTACGGCGTCCTACGGGGTGCGGAACGACATCGCGGTCGTGACGCCGCCGGGGCGGGCGCCCGTCGTGCTCGTGGTGATGACGAGCCGGGCCGACCCCGGTGCCGAGCCGTCGGACGCGCTCGTCGCCGAGGCGACCCGTGCCGCGGTGGCCGGGCTGACCGACTGAGTCGCACGCGTCGTGGGGTGTCGCGGGGCGTCGCGGGACTAGCGGATCGTGGTCGCCCAGCGCCCGATCGTGTCGTACGCCCGTTCCCGCACCTCCGGCGCGGACAGCACCACGTCGTGCAGGGCCCCTCTGAGCCGACGGACCGTGACCTCACCGCCGAGGGAGAGCGAGCGGTGCGCCACCGTGTCGACGTTCAGGGCGACGTCGGCCCGCGCCATCCCGGGGTCCCACCGTGGCTGGAGCATGCTCTTGTCGCTCAGCATCACCAGGGTCGGGACCCCGATGCCGAGGCCCTTCTCGACCTGTGCCTGACCGTCGAAGACCGCGGCGAGCCAACCGGGGTGCAGCGGGAAGCCGCGCTCCGGCCGCCACTGCTGCTCGTAGGTCCACGACCCCTCGCCCTCGGCCGAGACGGTGCGCGTGTAGAAGCCGGGGTCGACCGCGGGCATCGGCGCGAGGGGGTTCCGGCGGGCACCGAGCTTGATGACCGGTGCGACGATCGCCCGCCCGACCGCGGTGGCCTGGAACTCGAGCCACGGGCTGTTCAGCACGAGGCCGTGCACGAGCTCCGGGTGCCGAGCTGCCCAGAGCGACAGGGTCAGGCCGCCGGTGGAGTGGCCCATCGGGACGAGTCGGCGGCGGTCCGAGCCGGGGTGCTCGGCCGAGATCGCGTCGAGCGCTGCGGCGATGTCCTCGTCGTACACCGCCAGGTCGTCGACCATGCCCGGGGTCTGGTACGGACGCAGGCTCCGACCGTACTTCCGCAGGTCCAGCGCGTGGAACCGGGCACCGAGCCGCTCGAGGCGTTCGGCGAGCTCGACCTGGAAGAAGTAGTCCGACCAGCCGTGCACGTAGAGCATGTCGACCCCGTGCAGGGGCCCGCGACCGTGCAGCAGCAGGTCCGTCGGGGTGTGCCGGCGGCGGACCAGGGTGGCGACGACGGGGCCCTCGGAGTCGGTGCCGAGCGGCAGTTCGAGCCGCTCGTACGGTGCTCCGAGCACGTCCTCGTGCCACCCCTGGTCCGTCATGCGCCGAGCGTATCCGGCGCTGGTGCGGGCGGTGCTGGTGCGGGGGTGTGCGGCCGTCACCCGACCAGGACCACGACCTTGCCGCTGATCCGTCCCGCGGCCGCCTCGGCGTGCAGGGACGGCAGTTCGGTCAGCGGGATGCGCCGGGTGACCTCGACCGTGAGCGCCCCGGCGTCGACCAGGGACACCAGCTCCGCCAGGCGTTCGCGGTTGCGCAGGACGAACACCGTCGCCGCCCGGACCCCGCGGGACTCGTCGTCCGGCGTGGCCATGAACGCCGTGGTGCTGACGACCGCGCCGCCGTCACGCACGACGTCGACGAGTGCCGCGAAGTCCTGCGGGTCGATCGGGGCGAGGTTGAGCAGCACGTCGACCGGCTCCGTCACGGCGGCACGGACGTCGGTCGTGGTGTGGTCGATGACCTCGTGGGCGCCGGCTGCCCGGACGGCCTCGATGCTGCGCGGGCTCGCCGTCGCGATGACGTGGATGCCGGCGCGGACGGCGAGCTGGATCGCGTACTTGCCCACCACGCCGCCGGCGCCCATGACCAGCACGCGCTGGCCGGCCTCGAGCCGCCCGTCGTCGAACAGCGCCTGCCACGCGGTGAGTGCCACCGAGGGCAGTGCCGCCGCATCGGCCAACGGGATGCTCGTCGGTGCGGCGACCACCGCGTCCGCCGGGGCGATGACGTACTCGGCCGCCCCGCCGTCGAGTTCCATCGGCAGGAACGCGACGACGGCGTCCCCGACGGCGATCCCCTCGACGCCGTCGCCGAGCGCGTCGACGGTGCCGGACACGTCGTACCCGGGGACGTGCGGCAGCTGGACCGGGATCGGCAGGAACCCGCCCCGCATCCCGTTGTCCGCCGCGTTGAAGGCCGAGGCGGCGACGCGGAGTCGCACCTGCCCGGCGGCCGGGGTGGGCTGCTCGACGTCCTCGGTGCGGAGCACCTCGGGACCGCCGACCTCGTGGAACCGTACTGCCTGCATGATCGTGCCCTTCGTCGTGTTGCGCGATGTGCTTCGAGTTCGAAGCAACTGACGGCGACGCTACCACTGCTTCGAACTCGAAGCAACAGGTAGGATGACTCTCGTGACAGATGCGCCGAACTCCCTGACCCCGACGCAGCTCGGGGCATACTTCGCCTTCACCGAGGTGAGCAGCCTGCTGCGCCACGCAGTCGAGCGGCAGCTGCGCGACGTGGGTGGCCTGAGCTACGTGCAGTTCCAGCTGCTCGCCCGGCTCGGTGACGCTCCGGGCGGGCAGCAGCGCATGACCGACCTGGCCGACGGGGTCGTCTACAGCCGCAGCGGGCTGACCTATCAGGCGCAACTGCTCGAGCAGCGCGGGCTGGTCACCCGCGGGCCCTCGCCCGACGACGAACGCAGCACGGTCGTGACGATCACCCCGGCCGGTCGTGACGTCCTCGCCGCGGTCTTCCCCGGACACATCGAGGCGCTGCACACCCTGCTGTTCGCGTCGATGTCGGACGCGGACGTCGACGACCTCGCGCGGATCCTCGGGGGAGCGGCGGAGCACCTCCGGGCGAACCCACCGCGATCCGCGGGCGCGCGGCGGAGGAACTGACGACAGCGCGACGGCCGACTGCTCCGGCGGGAGCAGTCGGCCGTCGTTCGATCAGGAGTGGTCGCTCCCGTCGACACCGATCAGGAGCAGCCGCTCCCGCCGGCACCGATCAGTTGTACGACGCGAGTCGGTTCGGTGCGGTGTTGCCCGCCGGTGTGGGGACCGCGCCGCCGACCCCGTTGATGATGCTCGAGATGGTGCCCGTGTCGCCGAGCGAGACCGTGACGAGCCCGTGGGCGCGGACGCCGGCGGTCTGCGGGACCTCGAACGCCCGGTCCGCGTGCACCGCGGGGTTCGTGTTGAAGAAGGCGTAGACGCCGCCGCCCCAGATCTCGTGCTTCGTCACGGACGACGCCACCTTGTAGGCCGCGTAGCCGGCGCCGGTCGGACTCTGCCACGAGGCGTTGTCCGGGACGTCGTACGGCATCTCGTTCTGGAAGAAGATCGTGCGGCCGTTCTCACCGTTCCAGAGCACCTCGTACTGCTGGTAGTGCTCGACGAAGAGTCCGGTCGCGAGGACGTCGTTGCCGTTCACCTCGACACCGGTCGCACCCGTGTTGACGTTCCAGCCGGTCGGGGCACCGCCGTGGTCTGCACGCCATGCCCAGATGTGGTCGATCAGGGTGTCGTCGGCGTTGACCCGCAGGGAGGCGCTCGCCTTGCCCTGGATGCTCGATCCGACGCGGAAGAAGACGTCCTGGATGCTCTGCGGGTTCGCCGCGTGGTCGATGTGCGAGTTCGCCGTGCCCAGCCGGATCAGCTGTGCGCTGTTCTGCGTGCCGGCGTCGACGACGATGTTCGAGACGTTCACGCCCGCGACGTCGTTCGACACCAGGACGGAGTTGCCCTTGGTCGGGACGAGGGTCGGGAACCCGATGCCGGTCACGACGGTGTTCGCCCGCTGCACGTTGATCGCGGCGTCGAGCTGGTACGTGCCCGGGGTGAAGAACAGGTTCAGCCCCTGTGCGAGGGCGCCGTTGATCGTCGCCGCCGAGTCGCCCGGGTGCGCGACGTAGAAGTTGCGCATCGGGAGGTCGGTGCCGGCGGTGTTCGGCCACGTGACGCCGCTCGCGTTCTGCTTGAGCGAGGGGACGAACACGTGGTACTTGTTCGACGAGTCCACGTACAGGTACGGCTTCTCACGGGTGATCGGCGTCGTGGCGAGGGTCGTGTAGCTCTTCGAGAAGTCGTTCGCCGGGGCGCCCTGGACCCCGGAGAAGGTCATGTTCCAGTTGCCGCCCTGCCACGACCCGATCGTGGAGTTCCGCGTGTACCACTGCTGCTGCGACCCGGAGGTCACCGTGCCGTCGACCTTCGTGTCGGCGATGTAGCCGCCGGACGAGTACCCCTGGCCGCCGTCCTGGTTCGACGGCCCCATCGTGAGGTTCCCCTTGACGTGCACCCGACGCATCGGAGCGGCCTGGGACACCGCCCACCGGTCGGTTCCGGTCTCGGGCGTGATCGCCAGGTTCTCGACCGACCGCCAGAAGTTCTGGGTGGCGTTCTTTTCGTCACCGGCGTTCCACCCGGAGTCGACGTTCACCGCGCCGTTGATCGTGACGTCGTCGGGGTTCTTTCCGAGCCCGGCGACCGACGTGTAGAAGCCGAGGTTCGCCCAGACGCGGCCGTAGTTGCCGGGCTTGAACAGGAAGGCGTGCCGCTGCGTGCCGAACTGCGCCGTCGTGCTGCGCAGCTGGCTGTTGAACGCCGCGTCGACGTCGGCCTGGATGGTCGACGCCGGAACCGAAGGGTCGTAGATCGTCACGTTGCTGCCGAAGTCCGGGGTGTCGCTCGTGGCGACCGCCTGGGCCGAGATCGCCGGCGCCAGTGCCCCCACGACACCGAGGCTCAGGGCGAGCGCGAGGACGCGGTTCATCCGTCGTTGCATGATGCTCGATTCGTCATCGTGCGGCGTCGTTGCCGCACGGGACAGACCGTAGACCCGTTGCCGCGCTCGGACAGTCGGGAGAAAAGGGGACAAGTGCCCAGCGTGAGGGACTAACTGCGGGGAGCCCGCACCAGGAACAGCGTCACCGCGCCGAGGACGACCGCGGCGACGATGAGCGCCCAGGCGAGCACGATGACCGGCCCGTCCCAGGGGGTGAAGAGCAGTCCGACCCCGATCACCAGAGCCACGGCGGCGCCGATGAGGGCGAGGCGGTGCGGTCGTACCGGAGCGGTGCGTGTCACTGTTCCAACGGTACGCGCGCCGGCCTGGCAGTGCGGCGTCGAGCGGGCACGCCGGTCACACCGTCGTGCGCATCACCCACCGCCACTTGGCGATGCGGCGGTCGCGCACGAACCCGAACTGCGTGAACAGTTCCTCCGGTCCGGTGTGCAGGTAGGCCCCGCGCTGCGGCTTCCGCTCGACGGTCTGCTCCGGGTAGGCCTCGACCGTCCCGCCGCCGGCCCGCCGGATCTCCTCCAGCGCCGTCGTCACCGCGGCACGTGCGACGCCCTGGCCGCGGTGCCGGGACTCCACGAACACGCAGCCGATCCGCCAGTCCGGCGGCGTCGAGGCATCACGCGCGTACGCGCCGGGGTTCAGGATCGTCGGCAGCTCGACGGGCCGACCGAACTGGCACCACCCGACCGCCGTTCCGTCGGCGTAGACGAGCACCTGGTGGTTCGTGCCGTTCCGCACGTGTCGGTGCTTCGCCTCCTGGTGGGACAGCGTCGGGTCGCGCGTGCCGCGTGGGCCGTCCGGGTGGAAACCGATGCACCAGCACCCACCCCACACGCCGTTGCTGCGGGTGACGAGCGCGGCGAAGTCGGGCCACGTCTCCTCGGTGAGCATCGCCGTCGAGTACTCCATGAGCCGATGATCCTCTGGTCCTGGCGGTCCCGCCACCACCGCGGCCGTGGCGTTCGGAGCGGCGCGCGACCGGTGGTCAGGCCGCGCTGCGCCGAGCGGCTGCGAGGCCGGAGACGAGCGCCGCGACGCCGAGCCCGATGCCGACCACGTCGGCAGCGGATCCCACCGGCACTTTCCCAGCGGACACGACGGTGTTCCGCGGGGAAGTCACGGCGCCTGCCCGAGCAGGACTGGGAGCCTCTCCGGACCGCGCCGATGGTGGTGCGACCGAGGGGGAACGGACGACATGACGATGCGACGTGCAGGGGGAGCCGCGCTCGGCTTCGTGGGTGGCAGTGTGCTCGCCGGGTTGCTGGTGAGCGTCGGGGTGACTCCGGTGATCGCGGTCGCCGGGGTCGGCACGACCTCGGCGATCGGGGTGTTCGAGTCGCTGCCGGAGGACATCGAGATCGGGCAGCTGCCGCAGCGCAACCAGATCTGGGCGTACCGCGGCGGCGAGCCGGTGCACCTGGCCAACGTGTGGGACCAGGACCGGCAGGAGCTCTCGCTCGAGCAGATCAGCGACGAGCTGGAGCACGCCGCGGTGGACGGCGAGGACAAGCGGTTCTACGAGACCGGCGGCGTCGATGCGACGTCCGTCGTCCGGTCGCTCGTGAGCGTCGCCACGTCCGGGACCGAGGGCGGGTCGGGTGGTTCGACCCTGACGATGCAGCTCGTGCGGAACATCAAGATCCAGCAGGCGAGCGAACTGCCCACCGCCGAGGAGCGCGAGGCTGCCTACGAGGACGCGACCCGGCGGACGCCGCAGCGCAAACTCGCCGAGATGAAGCTCGCGATCAGCCTGGCGAAGCAGTACACGAAGCAGCAGATCCTGGCGGCGTACCTGAACATCGCTTACTTCGGCGACCAGACCTACGGGGTGCAGTCGGCGGCGCAGCACTACTACGGCAAGTCGGCGACCGGCCTGACCCCGGCCGAGGCGGCGTCCCTCATCGCGATCGTGCAGTGGCCGGAGCGACGCGACCTGTCGACGCTGGACCACCACCGCGACAACGCCGCCCGGCGGAACGTGATCCTGCGGTCCATGCACGAGCAGGGGCACCTGTCGACCGAGGAGTACCGCACGGCTCGGCTGTCCCGTGTCGCCGACTACGTCCACCTGACGGCACCGCAGCAGGGGTGCGAGGCGGTCGAGGTGGGTGCGGAGTTCTTCTGTGACCACGCGGAGACCATCGCCCAACGGCTCCCGCAGCTCGGCACGACGAAGCAGCAGCGGGCGGACGCGTGGCGCACCGGCGGGTACCGGATCCAGACGACGCTCGACCTCGACCTGAACGCTCAACAGAAGCGGCTGCTGGACCAGTACGACCCGAAGACCGAGACGCGGCTGGCGCTGGGGGCAACGTTCAACACGGTCGAGGCCGGGACGGGTCGTGTGCTGACGATGGCGCAGAACACCGACCACGACCGGTCGTCCGACGCGCCCCGCACGGCGACCTCGCTGAACTACGCCACCGACCAGACGGACGGCGGCTCGACGGGGTTCCAGACCGGTTCGACCTACAAGATGTTCACCCTGCTGGCGTGGATCGAGGCCGGCCGCAGCCCGGACACCGTCGTCAACGGCACACCGCACCCGCACAGCGAGTGGACCGCCTGCGGTGGACCCACCTCGGCGTTCTGGCAGCCGAAGAA
The DNA here is from genome assembly GCF_903970855.1 of Curtobacterium sp. ME12. NCBI lineage: Bacteria > Bacillati > Actinomycetota > Actinomycetes > Micrococcales > Microbacteriaceae > Curtobacterium > Curtobacterium sp. ME12. Next base: position 85,869 of record NZ_CAJCKD010000004.1, on the reverse strand, counting down.
CGACTCACCCGGGCAGCGTGGTCCGTACTCGGTCCGGTCGGCGACGGCGCAGTCCGTGAACGCGGCGTACCAGTCGATGGCCGAACAGCTCGACCTGTGCGACATCCGCGACGTCGCCGAGGGGCTGGGGGTGCACCTGGCGACCGGTGGCGAGCTGCCCTGGAACCCGGCGTCCCTGCTCGGCACCGAGAGCATCGCCCCGCTCACGATGGCGTCGGCCTACGCGGGCATCGCGAACGGCGGGCGGTTCTGTGCACCCGTGGTGATCGACCAGGTCATCGCCCCCGACGGCGAGGAACTCGGCGGACAACCCCGCACGTGCACGCAGGCGGTGTCCCCGGAGACCGCGGCCACCGCGTTCGACGTCATGCAGGGCGCGTTCCGCGGCGGGACGGCGAGCGGTGGCCAGACCCCCGACGGCGCGACGCTGTTCGGCAAGACCGGTACCACGGACGCGGCCGACCAGGTGTGGCTGGTGGGCGGGACCTCACGGGCCGTCACCGCCTACTGGCAGGGCAACACGGACGGCGCCAAGCACAACCTGCGGTCGTTCTCCAACGGTCAGGGCGGCACCTACGCGGGGTCACGCGCGGCCGTCTGGCGCGACGCGCAGACGGCGGTGAACGCGGCGTTGCCGGTCGGCTGACGGCCCGCAACGCAACCACGAACGGCTGGGAGGCACGGTGCCAGCTGGCACCGTGCCTCCCGGCCGGTTCTCGGTTGCGTCCTAGGACAGCTTCTTGCTGTCCTCGAGCCAGCCCGCGAGCTTGGTCATGTAGTCGGCCTGCGACGCGTAGTCGAGGGCCGGGAACGTCCAGCTGTGGACCTGCCCCGCCTCGAGCGCGGCGTTGTCGGCGAAGGTCGGCTGCTTCTCCAGATCTGCGACCTGGTAGCCCTGCTGCGACAGCAGCAGTACGTCACCGGTGATCTGGCCGGCGTTCTCCCACGAGTAGATGCCCCAGTAGAAGCCCTCGGGCTTCGGGTCGACGAAGTCGACCCCGTACGACGCGTACATCTGCAGCGACGGCTCGTCGGTCGGACGGGTGACGTACGCGCCGTCACCGTCGGCGTACATCGAGACGACCGACAGGTCCTTCTCCTTCGAGACCTTCTCGAGCTCGTCGGCCGCGGTGTCGAAGCGCTCCTCGGCGGCGTCGACCGTCGACTCCTTCGCACCGAGGGACTCGGACAGTTCGGCGATCGTCTCGATGACGTCCTCGCCCTTGCCGCCCCACTTCACCTGGACGACCGGCGCGATGGCCTCGATCTGCTTCTCCTGCGCCTTGTCCTTGAAGCCGTAGCCGGGCTGCTTCGTGTCGAGCGTGCCCTTGGCATCGGTGGGGTAGACCGAGGTGACGACGAGGTCGGGCTTGAGCGCGGCGAGCTGCTCGAGGTCGATGTCGCCGTAGGCGGTACCGAGCTGCGTGATGCCGTCGGTGTCGAGACCCTTGAACCGGGCGTCCTTCGCCATCGTCAGCTGCCCGAAGGTGCCGACGGGCTTCAGGCCGTACTCGATGAACGACAGGGCGATGTCGTTCAGCACGACGACGCGCTTCGGCGTGTGGTCGACCTTCACGGTGGCGCCCGTGGCGTCCTCGTACGACCAGGCCTTCGACGCGGCGGTGCCGCCGTCGGAGTCGGAGTCGTTCGAGTTGCCGGTGCTCGAGCAGCCGGTCAGGAGGAGTGCCGAGACGGTCACGGAGGTCAGGAGGGCGGCGCGCAGGTGGCCACGTCGGGAGGTCTTCACGTTAGGAGAGGCTAACCTAAGTTCGCAGCACTCGCCAGCGCGTCTTCGGTTTTCGTCGGCTCCGTGTGCTCGGTCGGGGCGCCCGGGACGGGGTCGTGCTCGTCCGCCTCGGGCACGATCATCGGTGCACCGGTCACCGGGTCGGGGAACACCCGGGCGTGCAGGCCGAACGCGTGCTCGAGCAGTGCCGGGGTGAGGACGTCGTGGGGGGTGCCGTCGGCCACGACCCCGCCGTCGTGCAGCACCACGAGCCGGTCGGAGTACCGCGCCGCGAGCGACAGGTCGTGCAGCACCATCACGATCGTCGACCCCTGCTCGCGGTTCAGCCGCCGGACGAGCCGCAGGACCTCCAGCTGGTGCGCGAGGTCCAGGTAGGTCGTCGGCTCGTCGAGCAGGAGCGTCTGGGCCTGCTGCGCGACGACCATGGCGATCCAGGCGCGCTGGCGCTGCCCGCCGGACAGGCTCGTGACGTCACGGTGCGCGACCTCGGTCAGGCCGGTGGCGGCGATCGCCTCTTCGGCGACGGCGGCGTCCTCGGCGGTCCACGGCTTCGCCCACGACTGGTGCGGGTTCCGGCCCCGCATCACCAGGTCGAGCACGCTGGTGCCCGCTGGGGCGACGGGGGACTGCGGCAGGATCGCGAGCTTGCGGGCGACCTGGCGGTTCGGCTCCCTGCGGATCGGGGTGCCGTCGAGCAGGACCTCGCCGGCCTGCGGCTTGAGCACGCGTCCGAAGGCCTTGAGCAGGGTCGACTTGCCGCAGCCGTTCGCGCCGAGGAACGTCGTGACGGTGCCGCGTTCGATGCGCAGGTCCAGGTCGCGCAGCACGGGCTGGCGGTCGTAGCCGACGGACAGGGCCGTGGCTTCGAGGACGGGGGTGTCGAGCTGGCCCTGGCCCTGGTGCTCGTTCTGGTGCTGGTGCTGGTGTGGTGCTGTCATCGGGACATCTCCTTGCGGTGACGGACGAGGAGCCAGATCAGGTACGGCGCCCCGATCACGGTGGTGATGATGCCGACCGGCACCTGCCACGGGAACGCGGAACGGGACAGCAGGTCGGCAGCGAGCACGAGCACGGCGCCGAGGGCACCGGCGAGCAGCAGCGGCGGCCGGTTCGTACCGGCGAGCCGGAGCCCGACCTGCGGGACGACGAACGCGACGAAGCCGACCGGTCCAGCGGCGGCCACGGCGGCGGCGGTCAGCACGACCGCGAGCGCGATGACGAGCAGCCGGTGCCGTTGGACGCCGAGTCCGACGCCCGTCGCGACCTCGTCGCCGAGCTGCCCGATGCCGAGGGCTGCACTCGTCGCGAGCGCGATCGGCACCGCGACGACGGCCACCACGAGCAGCGGCCAGACGCTCTCCCACGACGTGCTCGACAGGCTGCCGACGAGCCACTGCGACGCCGCGGTGGCCACGGTGATCTTCGCGCGGACGAGCAGGTAGCTGGTCACCGCGTCGAGGGTCGCGCTCACGCCGATGCCGACCAGCACGAGTCGGTAGCTCTGCACGCCGCCGCGCCAGCCCAGGCCGTACACCAGGACCGCTGCGACCAGGGCGCCGATCGTGGCGGCCACCGGGATCCCGCCACCGAGCACCAGGGACGACACCGAGTACGTCCCGCCGCCGAGGACGATCGCCGCGACCGCACCCACGCTCGCACCCGCGGTGACGCCGATGATGTCCGGGGTGCCGAGCGGGTTGCGGGTGAAGGTCTGGGTGAGCGCGCCGGCGACCCCGAGCGTCAGACCGACGAGCGCGCCGGTGAGCACGCGGGGCAGGCGCAGGGTGGTGATGATGAAGGCGTCCGGCCCGGACTCCAGGCCGAGCAGGGACCGGACCACGACCCCGGGAGCGATCCACGTCGAGCCGACCGCCGTCCCGAGGACGATGAGCACCAGGACGGCCGCGAGCGACGCGACCGTGTACCAGAACACCCGGGGGCGCCAGGCGAGGCCGACGGGCCCGATGCGGATGCCGGTGCGGCGGGGGGTTCGTGCAGCCGGGGCGGGCTTGCCCGGTGCGGTGGTCTCGGGCGTGCTGCCGGGCGTGCGCCCGGTGCTGCGCACCGCTGCCCCGCTCACAGCGACACCAGCGATCGGCGGCGGGCCACGGCCACGAACACCGGGCCGCCGATGACGGCGAGCACGATGCCGACCTCGACCTCGGAGAACCCGCCGATCAGGCGACCGATGACGTCGGCGAGCAGGACGAGGGCGGCGCCGACCAGACCGGAGACCGGCAGGGTCCAGCGGTGTCCGGTGCCGACGAGCGCGCGGGCGACGTGCGGCACCGTCAGGCCGACGAAGCCGATCGGGCCGGCCGCAGCGGTCGCCCCGGCGGCGAGCAGCGTGATCCCGCCCAGACCGACGAGCCGGGCGACGAGCACGTTCTCTCCGAGCCCCTTCGCCAGCTCGGACCCGAGCCCGAGGGCGTCGAGGGCGCGGACGTTCAGCACCGCGAGCACGAGCCCGGCGGCCAGGAACGGCCACACCGCCCCGAGGATGTCGAGCTGGCGTGCGGCGAGCGACCCGACGACCCAGAGCCGGTACGCGTCGAGCGAGGCCTGGTCGGTCAGCACGACGAATGAGGTCAGGGCGGCGAGCAGCGCCGAGACCGCGGCCCCGGCGAGGGCGAGCGGCACCGGACTGGCGGTGCCGCTGCCGGCGATGGTCACCGAGAAGACGACGACGCTGGCGACCAGGGCCCCGACCAGGGCGAACCACACGGTCGCGCTCGTGCTCGTGACCCCGAACACGTAGACGCCGAGCACCACCGCGAGCCCCGCACCCGACGAGACCCCGAACAGGCCGGGGTCGGCGAGTGGGTTGCGGGTGTGTCCCTGCATGAGCAGCCCGGCGATGCCGAGGGCCGCGCCGACCGCAGCACCGATGAGCGTGCGCGGGATGCGGGAGCCCCACACGATCGCTTCGTCGGTGCTCGACCCGGAGCGAGTGAGCCCCGCCCACACCTCGGCGACACCGATGCGGTTGCTGCCGAGCAGCATGCTCGCCACGGCGACGAGCACCAGCGCGACGACGAGTCCGACGATCACCACGGCCCGCCTGCGCACAGCGGTCCGGTGGACGCCGAGGGCGCGGGACGCGTCGCCGCGTCGGGTGCTGGACGCGACGGGTTCGGGGACCTCCGGACCGGAAGCCAGAACGGGATTGGGGGCTGGCACGGAAGTCATCTTAGGTTAGCCTTGCCTCATGGCGAAGACCCCGCGGCTCCTGCCGACGAACCCCCGGCTCTTCCGCGCCCGTGTCCTCAGGACCCAGCGGGTGACCCCCTCGATGCAGCGCGTCACCGTCACCGGGGACGACCTGCACGAGTTCGGTTACCTCGGTTTCGACCACTGGTTCCGCCTGTTCGTCCGGCGCCCCGACCAGGACGCCTTCCGGATGCCCGACCTGGACGGCAAGAAGTGGTGGCCGACGTTCCTCGGCATCCCCGAGGACATCCGCCCCCACTGCGCGAACTACACCGTCGCCGCGTACCGCCTGCTCGCCGACGGCACCGCCGAGCTCGACATCGACTTCGTCGTGCACCTGGACCACTGCGGCGAGCTCGAGGGTCGGGCCGCGATCTGGGCCTGCGCCGCACGCCCCGGCGAAGAGCTCGCGATGCTCGACCAGGGCTGCATCTTCGACGTCCCCGCAGGCACCAGTGAGGTCGTCGTCGCCGCCGAGGAGACCGGCCTGCCCGGCGTCGTCGGCATCGCCGCCTCGTTGCCGCGCGACACCGTCGGCCGCATCATCCAAGAGGTCCCGACCGCCGCCGACATCCGCGACCTCGACGCCCCCACCGGCGTGCAGGTGACCTGGATCGTGCGGCAGCCGGGTGCCGTCCCCGGCAGTGGCGCCCTCGCCGAACTGCAGCGGCACGTGCCGTCCGACGACCAGGGGTACGCGTTCGTCGTGGGGGAGTCGCGACTCGCCACCGAGGGCCGCCGCCATCTGCACCGTGCGGGCCTGCCGAAGTCGCGCATCACGTTCTCCGGGTTCTGGAAGCACGAGACGAAGGTCTCCGTCCCCGCCTGACCCGCTCGGTGCCTGGCAGGTACGCCCGTTCCACCCGGGTACGCCCGTTCTTTCCCCTGGCGCGCGCGTTGCCTGGTGTTTTCCGGCGTACCGTCACCGAACTTCCGACCAGGTACGCCCGTTCCGCCAGGTATGCCCGTTCCGACCAAGTACGCCCGGTCTTTCCCCTGGCGGGCGCGCTGCCTGGTGCGTTCGGGCGTACCGTCACAGAACTTCCGCCCAGGTACGCCCGGTTCCGCCAGGTACGCCCGACAGCACCAGCCGCGCCGCGCACGCGACGCGACCAACGGACGGACGGGAGGCCCGGTGCCAGCTGGCACCGGGCCTCCCGTCCGTGGTGGGGTCGCGTCAGCCCTTGAGGCCCGAGCCGGTCACGCCCTCCACGATCTGCCGCTGGAAGATCAGGTAGAGGATGATCAACGGCAGCGCCGCGAGGATCGCACCCGCCTGGATGTCGGCGTAGCGCTGGCCGAAGCTGCCCTGGACCGTGGCGAGCCCGACCGGGATCGTCATGAGGTCCGGGTTGGACAGCACGAACAGCGGCAGCAGCAGGTTGTTCCACACCCCGACGAAGGTCAGGATCGTCACGGCCGCGATCACCGGACGCGACAGCGGCAGGATGACCGACCAGTAGACCTTCCAGATGCCGGCCCCGTCGATGCGCGCGGCCTCTTCGAGTTCCTTCGGGATGCCGTCGAAGAACTGCTTGAAGATGAACACCGCGATCACGGCGGGCACCTGCGGGAAGATCACCGACCAGTAGGTGTTGAGCAGGCCGACCGCGTTGAGCTCCTGGAAGATCGGGATGATCAGCACCTGCGTCGGGATCATGATCCCGAGGATGATGAGCAGGAACGCGATGTTGCGGCCGCGGAACACCAGCCGCGACAGCGCGAACGCAGCCATCGACGCGAACAGCACGGTGAGTGCCGCCGTGACGACGCTCGTGATGGCACTGGCGAGGTACCAGTTCCAGATGTCGCCGGCCTGGAATAGCGACGAGTACGAGTGCAGCGTCGGGTTCCAGTTGGACAGGATCGCATTGGCGCCGAGGGCGGCGACGCCGTTGTCGGACAGCGACGTCTTCAGGGCGAACACGCTCGGGATGAGCCAGATGATCGCGAAGATCGTCAGGACGATCCCCGAAGCGATCGTGAAGCCACGACCGCTGACGCCGATCTTCGCGGCGCTCGTGGGAGCGGCGGACGAGACGCCGGTGCGGAGCTTGCGGCCGGTGGTGATGCTCTCGGTGGCGGTCATGTCAGGCCCCGATCTCTCGCTTGGCGGCAGCGCGCTCGACGAGCTGCCGGATGACCGCGATCGCCACGATCACGATGAACAGGAGGACCGACGCGGCCGATGCGGCACCGAGCCGGTTGTCGGTGAAGCCGACGCCGGTGATGAGCTGCAGCGAGACCTGGGTCGAGATGCCCGGCCCGCCGTTCGTCATCAGGTAGACCTGGTCGAAGATCTTCAGGCTCGCGATGATCTGCAGCAGGACGACCAGCGTCGTCGTGCGGCCGAGCAGGGGGAGCGTGATCGACTTGATCTGCTGCCAGTTCGACGCACCGTCGACCGCGGCTGCCTCGTACAGTTCGCGCGGGATCTCCTGCAGACCGGCCAGGTAGAGCACGAAGTTGAAGCCGAGGGTCCACCACACGGTGGCGATCGCCACACCGATCATGGCCGTGTTCGGGCTCGAGAGCATGCCCGAGCCGGGGGTCATGCCGATCGCCGACTGCAGGCTCGCCCACAGGCCGGTGCTCGGCGTGAAGATGAACACCCAGATCAGCGAGATCGTCGCCGACGGCAGGATGAACGGCAGGAAGAACGCCAGGCGGAAGAACCACTGGCCGCGGTTCATCCGGTTCGTCAGTACGGCGAACACGAACGCCAGGATGACGAGCGGCGGGGTCGTGTACAGCGTGAACTGCAGCGTGTGCCAGAGCGACGACCAGAAGTCGCTGCGCCCGAGCATCTCGGCGTAGTTCGCGAACCCCGCGAAGCTGCCGAGCCCGGTGCGGACGGTCGAGGTGTTGAAGAAGCTCGTGACGATCATCCAGACCGTCGGGCCGAGCAGGAAGGCCACGTAGAACAGGCCGAACGGGGCGAGGAACAGCCAGCCGCTGCGGCCCTGGCCGCGGTTCACACTGGAGCCGTAGGAGCGGTTCCGGCGTGGACGCGGCGCGGTGGTCGCGTCCGTCGGCCGGTCGAGGACAGGTGCTGTGGTCACGTCATCGTGCCTTTCGCGCGGTGTTCACGGCGATCGCGGGGGTCGTCTGCCCGGAGGGAGCCTGCCGGGCGGTTGCGTGCCGGGTCACAGGGGGCTCGGGGTGTTGAGGTACGTCGCGAGCTGCGACTTGATGGCGCGCAGTGCCTGCGCGGGGGACGAGCTGCCCTGCTGCACGAGGGCGAGCTGGGCGCCCACCGTGCCCTCGAACGTCGAGCCGGAACCGCCGTACCAGGCGGCGTCGTCGAACACGGCGGTCTCGGCTGCGGCCGCGTAGTTCGACTGCGGCGTGAGCTTCTTGTACGCCGAACTGTCGAACGTCGGGATGTAGGCCGGCACGTGCCCGCCCTCGGCCCACGTCAGGCTCTGCTCGAGCATCTGCTTGATGAAGAGCATGTGCTGCTTGCGCTGCTCCGGGGTGCGGTCCTTCTTGGGCAGGACGAACGTGTGCGAGTCCGCCTGGGTCGCCGGCTTGTCGTAGAGCTGGGGGATCGGCGCCATGCCGAAGTTCAGGCCCTTGATCGACTGCGCGGTGCTGATCTCCCACTCGCCCTGCATGAAGAAGCCGGCCTTGCCGTCGAACATGAGCGACTGCGCGGTGGCGTAGTCGAGGGCCTTGTTCAGCCAGCCCTCCTTCACCCACTTCTGGGTCCGGCTCGTGACCTCGTTGTAGGCGTCCTCGTTGACGGTGAGCTTCGACCCGCCGTCGCTGATGAACGGGGTGGCGTCCTTCAGCTGGTTGTACATCGTCCAGAAGAAGCGCCACGGGGTGGCCGTCTCCGGCACGACGTTCGCGACGTTGAGCGCCGTGCCGCCGGTGACCTTGGCGACCGCGGCGAGGGCCTTCTCGAAGTTGTCCATGCCGTTGAGGTCGACGAGGTTGCCGTCGCCGTCGATCAGACCGGCCTTCTTGCAGACGTCGACGTTGTAGAAGAGGACGAAGGGGTGGGTGTCGAGCGGGACCGCGATGTTGTTGCCGTCGGTCTTCTGCGCCGCCCAGGCCTTCTGGTTGAAGTCGGCGGCGCTCAGGCCGACGCTCGCCAGGTCGTCGGACGTGATCGGGTCGAGCAGGTCACCGTCCCAGAGCGGCTTCGCACGGGTCAGGTGCGCGACCGCGACGTCCGGCGGCTTGTTCCCGACGGTGGCCAGTGTCAGCTTCGAGTAGTACGGGTTGCCCCACGCGAACGTGGTGCCCTGCAGCGCGCTCGCGCCGCCGTGCTGCTTCGCGTAGCCGTCCTCCATGGCCTGCATGCGAACGCCGTCGCCGCCGCCGAACAGGTTCCAGAAGACGAGCGTCTCGGGGTTGAGCGCACTGCCGGCGAGGCCGGCGGCGAGGGGACTCGAGCAGGCGGCGAGCGGCAGGACCGTCGCGGCCGCTGCGCCGGCGGCGAGGAAGCCCCGGCGCGAGAGGCGCGACGCGGGTGTTGCGGGTGGGATCGGCATGGCATCACTCCATCGGGATGGGCCGGGCTCGGGAACAGGGTCGGTGCTCCCGCCGGAGCATCGCTGCTCCGGACCCGGAGCACTGCTGCTCCGGACACGGAACGACCTTCCGGTGCTCCGTGAGCGCTCACATTAGCGCTCGCTCCCGGCATCCGCCACCCCTTTCGCGACGGCGCGGAACCCGGTAGCGTTTCCGGCAGGTGAGCGCTCACTTTCGTGACGGCCCGCTTCGGTTCCCGTCCGTGGCCCCACCCGCTCCCCGCACGAACCGCACTGCCACGATCGAAGGAGATCCATGCCCCGCACACACCTCGTCCTCGACGCCGCGTTCACCGTGGGGCCGGTGCGACGTCGCCTGTTCGGCGGGTTCGTCGAGCACCTCGGCCGCCACGTCTACGACGGCATCCACGAGCCCGCCCACGAGACCGCCGACGAGCACGGCTTCCGCAAGGACGTCGTCGAACTCGTCAAGGAACTCGGCGTCTCCGCCATCCGTTATCCCGGTGGCAACTTCGTCTCCGGCTACAAGTGGGAGGACGGCGTCGGCCCCGTCGAGCAGCGCCCCCGCCGCCTCGACCTCGCCTGGCACTCGACCGAGACGAACGAGGTCGGCCTGCACGAGTTCCAGCACTGGCTCGACCAGGTCGGCTCGGAGCTCATGCTCGCCGTGAACCTCGGCACCCGCGGCACGCAGGAAGCCATCGAGCTCCTCGAGTACGCGAACATCGACGCCGGGACGGCACTGTCCGAATACCGCCGTTCGAACGGTCGCCAGGAACCCTTCGCCATCACGATGTGGTGCCTCGGCAACGAGATGGACGGCCCGTGGCAGCTCGGCCACAAGAACGCCGACGACTACGGCAAGCTCGCCGCCATGACCGCCAAGGCCATGCGGCAGATCCAGCCCGACCTCGAGCTCGTCGCCTGCGGTTCCTCCGGGGCGTCGATGCCGACGTTCGGCGAGTGGGAGCGCACCGTCCTCGAGCACACCTACGACGACGTCGACTACATCTCCGCGCACGCCTACTACGAGGAGGACGACGACCTGCCGTCGTTCCTCGCCTCGGGCGTCAACATGGACCACTTCATCAAGACGGTCACCACGGCCGCCGACCACGTCCAGGCGCAGAAGAAGTCCGACAAGCGCATCGACATCTCGTTCGACGAGTGGAACGTCTGGTCGATCAAGAAGTGGGAAGCGAAGGCCAAGACCTTCACGCTCGACGAGTGGCCCGTCGCCCCGCGTCTGCTCGAGGACGTCTACACCGTCGCCGACGCCGTCGTCGTGGGTGGCCTGCTCATCTCGCTGCTCCGGCACGCCGACCGCGTCGCCTCGGCCTCGCTCGCCCAGCTCGTCAACGTGATCGGCCCGATCATGACCGAGCCCGGTGGACCGGCCTGGCGCCAGACGACCTTCTTCCCGTTCTCGGTCACCTCGCGCCTGGCGCAGGGCACGTCGCTGCAGGTCAAGGCCTCGGGCGACACGGTCGACGGCGGCAAGTACGGCGAGGTCCCGGTCGTGGACTCCGCTGCCACCGTGTCCGAGGACGGCAAGGCAGCGGTCTTCCTGGTGAACCGCCACCCGTCCGAGCCGACCACGGTGACGATCGACCTCGCCGGCATCGGTGCGACGGGTGACGTCCACGCCGAGGGCGTCTGGGACGACGACCTGCACGCCGTGAACGACCTGGAGAACACCTCGCGCGTGGGGCTCCGCACGAACGAGTCGGTCCGCCGCGAGGGGGACACCGTCACGATCGAGCTCCCGCCGGTCTCCTGGACCGCCGTCTCGATCGGCTGACCGGACGCCTCGGCGCACGCCACGGCGGGCGTCGAGTGAGCACAGAGGACGTCGGGCGCTCGCGCCCGACGTCCTCTGCTCGTTGCGGGCGCGGGCGCGCGGCGACCGCGCGGCGACCGCGCCGTCACGGGCTGGGGGACGCCTCACGGGGTGACGGGCGCGTGGACTGTCGCCGGGCCTGTGACGTGGCCCGCGCGGCGGCCGGGAGGCCCGTGGCGGCCTGGCACCGGGCCTCCCGTCCGGCGTGTGGTTGCCGAAGCGACAGGTGGCCGGCAGGGAGGCGGGTCAGGTCCGCGGGAGCGACAGTTCTCCCCGGATCTTCGGCGGCAGCGTGTCGCTTCGGTGGACGGGCGCGCCGCGTCAGCGCGCCGGCGGCGCCGCCGTGCTCGCGCGCTCGACGAGCCGCACCGGCACCAGGTCGGCCACGACGCTGACCCGCTCGCCGTCGATCTGGGCGAGCAGGTTCGCGACCGCTCGGCGGCCGACCTCGTCGAAGGACTGGTGCACGGTGGTCAGGGGCGGCCAGAACGAGTCGGACTCGGGGGAGTCGTCGAACCCCACCACGCTGAGCGACGACGGCACCGGGCGACCGGACTCGTGTGCGGCGCGGAGGACACCGAGAGCGGTCTGGTCGTTCGCGGCGAACACCGCGGTGATCTCCGGGCGTGCGGCGATCTCGAGCCCGGCCTCGTAGCCGTGCTCGGTCGTCCAGCCGCCGTGGAACACCGGGGGGACCGGTCGACCGGCGCGCGTCAGAGTGTCCTGCCACGCGGCGAGGCGCCGGGCTGCCGAGTACGACGACTCCGGCCCGGCGACGTGCCAGACGGTCTCGTGGCCCAGGTCGAGCAGGTGCTGCGTGGCCTGCCGAGCGCCGTCGGCCTGGTCGGTGTCGATCGCGGGGTGGTCGGTGCTGCCCGTGGAGTCGACGATGACCATCGGCACGCCGTCGGGCAGCACGACCTCGGCGGTGTCGATGATGTGCGACTCGATGATGATCACGACGCCGTCGACGGCCTGTTCGTGCAGGCGCGAGAACGCGGAGCGGACGCCCGCCTCGGTGCGCGAGGCCATGGGCAGCAGGGTGATCGTGAAGTCGGCGACCCCGGCGGCGTCGGCGATCGCCTCGAGCGTGCGCATGTTGCCGAAGGACGCGAGCGTGAACATGATCACGCCGATGGTGCGGAAGCGGCCGGAGCGCAGGGCGCGGGCGGCACGGTTGGGCCGGTAGCCGAGGGACTCCATCGCGCGTTGGACGCGGTCGCGGGTCTCCGGGCTGACGTTGTCGAAGCCCCGGGCGACGCGCGAGACCGTCTGCATCGACACCCCGGCGACGTCGGCAACGGCGGCCATCGATGGGGCGCGGCGGGTGCCGGCGGGGGACTCCATCGTCACGCTGGCGCTCCTTCCGGATCGAGAGGGCCGAACGGTCGGCCTCCCCGGACGCTAGCGCATGTTGACGTTGCCATGCTATCGTCGCGTCGTTCGATGTTGACGTCAACATCGGTGACCGCCCGGACACCCTGATCCGGCCCGGGCCGAGTCGCCGACACCGACCGCCCGAACGCAGCAGACGAAGGAGTCACATGAGCACGCTCGCAGCGCGCCCCGGTGAGGCAGCACCGCGCCCCACCGCCGAGCGCCCCGCCGGCCGCCGCCCCAAGCCGCGGGGACGGTTCACCGGATGGCTGTTCGTCGGGCCGTTCGTCGTCGTCCTGGTCCTGATGCTCATCGTGCCGATCGGGTACGCGCTCTGGCTCAGCCTGTTCCGCGACCAGCTCATCGGTGGCAACCAGTTCGTCTGGTTCGCCAACTACGTGCAGCTCTTCCAGGACGCCAAGTTCTGGTCCGGGTTCGGTCGGGTCGCCGTCTTCCTGGTCGTCCAGGTGCCGATCATGCTCGGGCTCGCGCTCGTCGCCGCCCTGGCCCTGGACAGCGCCCGACTGTGGGGGACGAGCTTCTTCCGCATCGCGGTGTTCCTGCCCTACGCCGTCCCCGGGGTCGTCGCGGCCCTGATCTGGGGCTTCATCTACGGCAACCAGTTCGGTCTGACGGGCGCCGCGAACGACGCCCTCGGCATCGACCTGCTGCAGCCGTTCAGCCCGAGCTGGGTCCTGACGTCGATCGGCAACGTGGTCACGTGGGAGTTCCTCGGCTACAACATGCTGATCTTCTACGCCGCACTCCGCACCGTCCCCGGTGAGCTGTACGAGGCGGCCGAGCTCGACGGTGCCGGTCCGCTGCGCACGGTCTTCTCGATCAAGCTCCCGGCGCTCCGCGGCCCGATGGTCATCGCCACGATCTTCTCGATCATCGGCAGCTTCCAGCTCTTCAACGAGCCGAACCTGCTCAAGACACTCGCCCCGAACGTCATCGGCAGCGCCTTCACCCCGAACATGTACGCCTACTCGCTGTCCTTCAGCGGCCAGCAGTTCAACTACTCCGCCACGGTGGCGATCGTGATGGGCGTGATCACCGCGGTGATCGCCTACGTCGTCCAGGTCCGCGGCACCCGCGAGGAGAACCGATGAGCACCATCCAGCACCCCGCCGGGCCCGCAGCGGCCACGGTGACCGAGGCGACCACGACGCAACGTGCGCCGCGCACCCGCTCGACCCGCGCCTCCCGCAAGGCCGAACAGCACGTCGACGGACGCAAGCCGAAGCGTTCCGGCCTGCTCACCGCGGTCATGGTCGTCTTCGTCGTGTACTCGTTCGCGCCGCTGTTCTACCTGCTCGTGAACAGCACGAAGACGCAGGCGTCACTGCTCTCCACGTTCGGTCTGTGGTTCGGCGGGGACTTCAACCTCTGGCAGAACATCGTCGACACGCTGACCTACAACGACGGCATCTTCCTCCAGTGGTTCGGCAACACGCTGCTCTACGTCGTCGTCGGTGCCGGCGGGGCCACCCTGCTCGCCACCGTCGCGGGCTACGGCATGGCGAAGTTCCAGTTCCCCGGTCGGCGCGCGGTCTTCGCCGTCGTCCTCGGCGCCATCGCGGTCCCCGGCACGGCCCTCGCGGTCCCGACGTTCCTGCTCTTCTCGCAGGTCGGCCTGACCAACACCCCGTGGGCGATCATCCTGCCCTCGCTCATCAGCCCGTTCGGCATGTACCTGATCTGGACCTACGCGGTCGACGCGATCCCCGCCGAGCTCCTCGAGGCCGCCCGCATGGACGGCGCCGGCGAGTTCCGGATCTTCTTCACCATCGCGCTCCGCCTGCTCGCGCCCGGAGTCGTCACCGTCCTGCTCTTCGCGGTCGTCGCCACCTGGAACAACTACTTCCTGCCGCTCATCATGCTGAGCGACCCGAAGTGGTACCCGCTGACGGTCGGCCTGAACCAGTGGAACGCCCAGGCCACCGGGTCCGGCGCGCAGCCGATCTACAACCTCGTCGTCACGGGATCGCTCCTCACGATCATCCCGATCGTGGTCGCGTTCCTCTTCCTCCAGCGCTTCTGGCAGTCCGGCCTCGCGGCCGGGTCGGTCAAGGCCTGATCCGTCGGACGGCAGGCCCGTGGCGACCCCGCCACGCGCCGGCCGGTCCGGCACACAGCAGCTCCACCCCCTCCACGAAGAAGTGAAAGGCACTCCCATGAACAAGCGTCTCCGGCGCGGGCTCAGCGCCCTCGCCATCGGCGTCACCGCCGCCATCGCACTGGCCGCGTGCGCCTCCGGCGGGTCGTCCGCCGGCGGTTCGGCCGACGACATCGACAAGGCCCTGAAAGACGGCGGCACCCTGACCTACTGGTCGTGGACCCCGTCGGCCAAGGCGCAGGTCGCCGCCTTCGAGAAGCAGTACCCGAAGGTGCAGGTCAAGCTCGTCAACGCCGGCACCGGCGCCGACCAGTACACCAAGCTGCAGAACACGATCAAGGCCGGCTCGGGCGCCCCCGACGTCGCGCAGGTCGAGTACTTCGCGTTGCCGCAGTTCGCCCTGTCCGAATCGCTGCTCGACCTGAGCGGGTACGGGTTCGACTCCCTCGAGAGCAAGTTCGCGAAGAGCACCTGGAACTCGGTCACGATCGACGGCAAGGTCTACGGCCTGCCGCAGGACTCGGGCCCCATGGCGATGTTCTACAACAAGAAGGTCTTCGACAAGTACGACCTCGCCGTGCCGAAGACGTGGGACGAGTACGTCGCCGCCGCGAAGAAGCTGCACGCCGCCGACCCGAACGCGTACCTCGCGGCGGACTCCGGCGACGCGGGCTTCACCACGAGCATGATCGCCCAGGCCGGTGGCACCCCGTTCACCACCGACGGTGACAAGGTGACCATCAACCTGCAGGACGAGGGCACCAAGAAGTGGACGAGCACCTGGAACGAGCTCGTCGAGCAGGGGCTGCTGTCGAAGACCGTCGGCTGGACCGATGACTGGTACAAGCAGCTCGGCAACGGTGAGATCGCCACGATGATCACCGGCGCCTGGATGCCCGGCAACCTGGAGTCCGGCGTCGCCCAGGCGTCCGGTGACTGGCGCGTCGCCCCGATGCCGACCTACGACGGCGGCACCGCCCAGACCGCGAACAACGGCGGCAGCGCCGAGGTCGTCATGAAGCAGTCGAAGAACCCGGCCCTGGCCGCCGGCTTCCTCAAGTGGCTGAACTCCTCGAAGGAGTCCACGAAGGTCTTCATGGAGTCCGGCGGCTTCCCGTCGACCACCGCCGACCTGGACTCGTCCGCGTTCCTCGACGAGAAGCCGGAGTACTTCGGCGGTCAGCAGATCAACAAGGTGCTCGTCGACGCGTCGAAGTCCTCGGACAACGACTTCACCTACCTGCCGTACCAGGTGTACGCGAACAGCGTCTACGCCGACACCGTCGGTCAGGCGTACGAGAACGGCACCTCGCTCGACGCCGGCCTCGAGGCCTGGCAGAAGGCCCTCGCCAAGTACGGCAAGGACCAGGGCTTCACGGTCTCGACCAAGTAGCACCGCACCCTTGGCGGGGCCGTGCGGACACGTCCGCACGGCCCCGCTCCACGCCCCGCCGGCTCCACGACCGGCCCGGCCGGCAACGAGAGAATCACACCATGCGCTTCGCCATCGGCGACACCGACTTCCTGCTCGACGGCGAGCCGCACCGGATCCTGTCCGGCGCGATCCACTACTTCCGCGTGCACCCCGACCTGTGGGCCGACCGGATCCGCAAGGCGAAGCTGATGGGCCTCAACACCATCGAGACCTACGTCGCCTGGAACGCGCATGCGCCGTCGCCCGGGGTGTTCGACCTGTCGGGTGGGCTGGACCTCGGCCGCTTCCTCGACCTCGTCGCCGCCGAGGGCATGCACGCCATCGTCCGCCCCGGCCCCTACATCTGTGCCGAGTGGACGAACGGCGGTCTGCCGTACTGGTTGTTCGCGGACGGCTCCGTGGGCGTCCGGCGCAACGAGCCCGGGTTCCTCGCAGCGGTCGAGACGTACCTGCAGCACCTGGCCCCCGTGCTGGTCCCGCGGCAGATCGACCAGGGCGGGCCCATCGTCCTGGTGCAGGTCGAGAACGAGTACGGCGCCTACGGCTCCGACCCCTCGTACCTGCGGGAGCTCGAGGCGATGCACCGGTCGATCGGGCTCACCGTCCCCTTCACGAGCGTCGACCAGCCGATGGGCACGATGCTCGAGGACGGCTCCCTGCCCTCGCTGCACAAGACCGGCTCGTTCGGGTCGCGCTCCACCGAACGCCTCGCCCGCCTGCGCCAGGCGCAGCCGACCGGTCCGCTCATGTGCTCGGAGTTCTGGGACGGCTGGTTCGACAGCTGGGGCGAGCACCACCACACCACCCCTGCGGCTGCCTCGGCGTCGGACCTCGACGACCTGCTCGCCGCCGGGGGATCGGTGAACATCTACATGTTCCACGGCGGCACGAACTTCGGCTTCACGAACGGCGCGAACGACAAGGGCGTCTACCGTCCGATCGCGACGTCGTACGACTACGACGCCCCGCTCGACGAGGCCGGCCGACCGACGGCGAAGTTCCACGCCTTCCGCGCGGTCATCGAGCGCTACGCGCCCGTCCCGCCGCTGCCGGCGTCGATGGAGCCGGGTGGATCGGGTCGGCTCGCGTCCGATGTGGCGGACGGAGTCGGCCTGGAGGCCCGGATCACCCCCGCCACGGACCTCGCCGTCCGTCTGGACCGCGTCGCGTCGCTCCGTTCCCTGCTGCCCACGCTCACGACGTGGTCCGCGCACGACGAGCCGCCGACCTTCGACTCGCTCGGAGCTGCGAGCGGCTTCGTCGCCTACCGCGCCGAGGTCGACCTGCCCGCCGGCGGGGTGCTGACCGTCGGCACCGAGGTGCGTGACCGTGCGATCGTCTCGGCCGACGGTGTCGTGGTCGGGGTCCTGGAGCGCGAGCACCACGACCGCGCCATCACCCTGCCGCCGGTGACCGGCACGCTCGAGCTCCTCGTCGAGGACCAGGGCCGCGTCGACTACGGCATCCGCATCGGCGAGCCGAAGGGCCTGATCGGGGGCGTCGCGATCGACGGCGTCCCGGTTGCCCGGTGGACGGCATCGCCGCTCGCCCTCGACCCCATCGCACCTGCCGCCGTGGCCGCGCTGTCCGAGGTCGCTCCGACCGGTGGCGAGGTGCTCGCCGGGCCGACGTTCGCAGCTGGCACGTTCGACCTCGACGCCGTGGACGACCGGTACCTGTCGCTCGACGGGTTCCGGAAGGGTGTCGCCTGGGTCAACGGGTTCTGCCTCGGTCGGTACTGGTCACGAGGCCCGCAGCAGACCCTGGCGATCCCGGGGCCGGTGCTCCGCCACGGTCGCAACGAGCTCGTCGTGCTCGAACTGCACGCCGCCGCGTCCCGCACCGCGTGCCTGCTCGTCGAGCCCGACCTGGGCCACACCGAGGCCTAGCGGCCCCGCCGGGCGTCGGCGCTTGGCGTCGGCGCCGGGCTCCCAGTGAGCAGAAGACGTCGAGTGTGCCCCACACACCCGACGTCTTCTGCTCACTCGATGTGGTGCGGCGCCGACGGCCGAGGCGTCGGTGGTGCGCTCGGCCCCGGCTGGTCAGACGGCTCGGGCGCCCGCCCACTGGCGGACCTGGAGCAGTCCCTCCCGGCGCCACCGCCAGTACGGCGCGAACTTCGTGCCATCGTCCTCCCATGCCTGCGCCAGCATGGCCATGTGTCGTCGCTGTTCGACCCCTCGTCCGTCACGCCACTCGACGCTCCCGTCGTCGAGCACGACGGTGATCGCCTGCCGGGGTGCGGTCCATCCGACCAGCCACCCCTCGTAGCGCAGCTGATCGGCCGCGAGTCGGACGCCGACACGGGGGGCGCGGACCGCGGCCCATCCGCCGGGCACAGCGCAGACCGAGCCGACCACGACGAGCAGGACGTCGCCGTGGACGATACCGGCGGCGGCCGTGGCGGCACCGATCGCCGACAGGATCCAGAGTGTCGACGTCGTCAGGACGAGCTCCCACCGCGGCGGCCGGACGACCGTCACGAGGAGCCCTCGTCGCGGGCGTCCAGCTCGGCGAGGGCGTGCTCGGCATCAGCGATCCGGTCGGCCTCGGGGCGGGTCCACCACTCCGGACCCCGTTCGCCGAGGCCGTGCTTGGCGAGACCGTTGCGGTGTCGCGCGGCCTCGAGGGCAGCGTCGTCGTCCGCCCGCTTCGCCTGCTTGACGGCGTTGCGACCGCGGCCCAGGTGCGAGCGGAGGGCGGCGGCGACGTCCTCGGGCAGCGCCGGGTCGGTGCGGCGCCAGCGTCGTCCGTCCACGACGAAGAAGTGGTCGTCGGGTTCGGCGGTCATGCCCCGAGTCTGCACCGTCGGTGGTCCCCGGTAGACAGGTGTCGATGAGCAACGCACGTGTCCGCCCGATGCTCGACGTCCACCGCATCTACGCCGAGCCCGCCGCCCTCGAGCTGCAGCGCGGGCAGGAGATCGTCGGGCAGTGGCCGGACGCCGAGGTGGTGCCGGTCGAGTCGCACTGGAACATCCCCGAGGTGCACGGCGACGAGCGCAACGTGCAGCGCTGGGTGCGGATCAAGACCGAGGCCCTCGTGCTCGGGGTGAAGAAGTCGCTCGTCACCCGGCCGAACGGTCGCTCGGCCGACTTCATCGCCCCGTCCACCGCGAACGGCTGCGCGATGGCCTGCGCCTACTGCTACGTGCCGCGGCGCAAGGGCTACAGCAACCCGGTCACCGTGTTCGCGAACATCGACCAGATCACGAAGCACGTCGCCCGGAACGTCGCGAAGCAGGGGCCGAAGACCGAGCCGAACCAGTGCGATCCAGAAGCCTGGGTCTACGACATCGGGGAAAACAGCGACTGCTCGGTCGACGCGATGATCAGCGACAACGTGCGCGACCTCTGCGACCTGTTCCGGATGACCCCGACGGCCAAGGCCTCGTTCGCGACGAAGTACGTCAACCGCGACCTGCTCGACTGGGACCCGATGGGCCGGACCCGGATCCGCTTCTCGCTGATGCCGCACGAGACCGCGAAGGTCACCGACATCCGCACGAGCCCGATCGCCGAGCGGATCGCTGCGGTGAACGACTTCGTGGACGCCGGGTACGAGGTCCACCTGAACTTCTCGCCGATCATCCTCACGCCGACGTGGGAGTCGGACTGGGCCGAGCTGCTCCGGCAGGTCGACGACGTGCTGTCCCCGGCCGCCAAGGCGCAGCTCGCGGCCGAGGTGATCTTCCTGACCCACAACCAACCCCTGCACGAGGTCAACCTCGGCTGGCACCCCAAGGCCGAGGACCTGCTGTGGCGTCCGGACCTGCAGGAGCAGAAGGTGTCCCAGAACGGTGCCGTGAACGTGCGCTACCGATCCGGCATGAAGGGGCAGCTCGTCGAGCGCTTCCGCGAACTCGTCGCCGAGCACCTGCCCTCCTGTCGCATCCGGTACGCGTTCTGACGCTGCGCGCGGTCCACGCGGCCGCCTCCGGGAACGACGAACGCCCGCACCGACGAGCGGTACGGGCGTCTGAGCCCGAGGCTCACTTGCCGTCGAACGCGTCCTTGGCCTTCTCCTTGTCGAGACGACCCTCGCCCATGACCTGGTCCTTCTGACCCTGGTGGGTGAGCTCGGCGTCGTCGGTCTTCTTGCCGACGGCCTCCTCGACCTTGCCGGCGACCTTCTGCGTGACGTCCTTCGCCTTGTCTCCGAGCGACATGGTGTCTTCCTTCCTCCGGGAACCGCCGAGGGCTCCCGGCGCGTGTGACCACGAGACAACCACGCGGGTCGGCGACGCTCGCGGCCGGGTCCGAGGAACGACGTACCCCGGTGACCGGCTAGGGGATCAGGCGGTCCGCGCGGTACCGGGCGAACAGGTCGGCGAAGGCCTGCTCGGTGCGTCGGAAGGCCGTGAACCCGGCCTCGCGGCTCTTCCCCATGTCGGTGACGACCTCCATCGCACGACCGAGGTCGGCGTCGGTGTGCCACCACGAGGCGAGCCGGGTGATGTCCGACTCGACCAAGCCGTGCCGCTCGGCGATGCCGGCCCATTCGGCCTCGTACGGGGCCATCTGGACCTCGAGCGGGCGGGGCGCGTCCTGGTAGCCCACCACGCGCGCGGGGTCGACACCGAGGTGCGCGGCCAGGCGCGGCCACATCCAGCGCCACCGGAAGACGTCGCCGTTGACGATGTTGAACGGCTCGTCCGCACCCTCGGGCGAAGTCGAGGCCCACACCATGTGCTCGGCGAGGATGCCGGCGTCGGTCATGTCGGTCAGGCCGTTCCACTGCGCCTCGCTGCCCGGGAACACGAAGTCCAGGTCGAGTTCCTTCGCCAGCGTGGCCTGCACGGCGAGCGTGAGCCCCATGTTCATGGCGTTGCCGACGGCGTGCCCGATCACGGTGTGCGAGCGGTGCACCGACCAGGTGAACCCCTGGCGCTCGGCCGCTGCGAAGAGTTCGTCCTCTTGCGCGTAGTAGAAGTTCGGGGTGTCGAGGCGCGGCTCCTCCTCGTGGAAGGGCGTGTCGGGCATCTCGCCGGCGGCGTACGCCTCGAACGGGCCGAGGTAGTGCTTCAGGCCGGTGACCAGGGCGACGTGCGCCAGCGGAGCGTGCGACAGCGCTGCCAGCAGGTCGCGGACCATGCCGCCGTTCACGCGGATGTTCTCGGCTTCGGTGTCCTGGCGCTGCCACGCCGTGAAGAACACGTGGGTCGGCTGCTCGTCCGCCAGCGTGGTGGACAGGCTCTCGGGGTCGCGGAGGTCCGCGGCGACGGTCCGGACGCCGTCGCGGCCGATCGGCCGGCGGGACAGCGCCGCGACCTCCCAGCCGTCGTCGAGCAGGTGGCTCACCAGGGCGGAGCCGGTGATGCCGCTCGCTCCCACGACGAGGGCTCGGGGCTGGACAGGGGTCGGTTCGGTCGATCCGGTTGCAGTCATCCCTGCATGCAACCGACGATGGACGACACGTGTTCCCTCAGCGCGGGCGACGGATGCGGATCGGCCCCTTCGCCGTCGACGGGTCGACCACGGAGCCGCCCTGCGTGATCTCGACCTCGCCGCGGGCCACCATGCGACGGGCGGCGCGGCGGGCGGGTTCCATCAGCGGCCGCCAGTCGTCGGGCTCGAGCGACCGAGCGACCTCGGACGGGCAGATGCTCGAGGTCCGTGCGCGCACGGCGAGCAGCTCGTCGATGCGCTGTTCGAGGGCCCGGTCGGTGGCGTCGACTCCGTGCTTGCGGCACGCTGCGGAGCAGTACCGCGTTTCCGGTGCCGCCGACGAGGGCATCGTTCGCCCGCACGACGCGCACGTACGTTCGGCGTGCTCCGCCTCGTTCGCCGCAGCGTCCGCTGCCGTCCTGATCGCGCGTCCCATGCCCTCATCCTCGTCCTGCTGCTCCTGTCCGTTCCCAGCACGAGCGCACCCGGTGCAGGTCCGGCTGGCAGCATCGGACGAGTGAGCACCGACACCGCACCCGCCCGTCACCCCGAACCCGCCTGGGTCGAGCACGTGATGTGGTGGCACGTCTACCCGCTCGGGTTCGTCGGCGCCGAGATCCGCCCCGCGGCGCCGGTGGGGGAGCGTCCGCTCGAACACCGCCTCGACCGCCTGGCCGGGTGGCTCGACCACGTCGTCGACCTCGGTCTGAACGGCCTGTTGCTCGGCCCGGTGTTCGCGAGCTCGACCCACGGGTACGACACGGTCGACCACTTCCGCATCGACCCGCGCCTGGGCGACGACGCCGACTTCACCGCCCTGGTCGCGGCGGCGCACGAGCGGGGCGTTCGGGTGCTGCTGGACGGGGTGTTCAACCACGTCGGCCGTGAGCACCCGGCGTTCCGCGCGTTGTCCGACCACGGCCCGGAGGCGCCGACCGCCGACCTGTTCGCCATCGACTGGTCCGGGTGGCAGCCGGGGCAGCCCGTGCCCGTCGGACTGTTCGAGGGCCACGACATCCTCGTCGCGCTCGACCACGACAGCCGCGCCACCGAGGACCTCGTGGTGGGAGTGATGACGCACTGGCTGGCCCGCGGCGTCGACGGTTGGCGGCTCGACGCGGCGTACGCGGTGCCGCCGGCGTTCTGGGCGCGGGTGCTACCGCGGGTGCGGGAGCGGTTCCCGGACGCCTGGTTCAGTGGCGAGGTGATCCACGGAGACGCGGCGGCGATCGCTCGCGACTCGACGATGGACTCGCTGACCCAGTACGAGTTGTGGCAGGGGATCTGGCACGGCATCGCGGACCGCAACGGTCACGAGCTCGCGCACGCGATCGAGCGGCACGACGCGCTGCTGGCCACGTTCGCCCCGACCACGTTCGTCGGCAACCACGACGTCACCCGGATCGCGAGCGCGGTGGGAGAGCGGTTCGCCGCGCACGCCGCCGCCGTGCTGTTCACGGTGGCGGGGACCCCGGTGGTCTACGCGGGCGACGAGTACGGCTGGACCGGGGTGAAGGAGGAACGCGAGGGCGGCGACGACGCGGTCCGCCCGGAGTTCCCGGCCGAGGTCCCGACGCCGACGGACCTGACCCACGCGTACGAGGCGCTCATCGCCCTGCGTCGCCGCAACCCGTGGCTGCACCGCGCGCACACCGACGTCGTGCACCTGACGAACACCGCCGTGGTGCTGCGGACCGCGACGGCGG
This sequence comes from Curtobacterium sp. ME12, assembly GCF_903970855.1. NCBI lineage: Bacteria > Bacillati > Actinomycetota > Actinomycetes > Micrococcales > Microbacteriaceae > Curtobacterium > Curtobacterium sp. ME12. The sequence continues at coordinate 62,546 of NZ_CAJCKD010000004.1, read as the reverse complement.
ACGCCGCCGTGGTGACCGCCCTGAACCTGTCGGACGATCCCGTCGAGGTGCCCGTGGCCGACGCGACGCAGGTCGAGGCGGGCGGGGCCGATCTCGGAGACGGGACCCTGCGCCTCCCGGCCGGGGGTTGGGCCGTCCTGTCCCGCTGAAACGCGGGAGCGACAGAAGTGCACGGCTGTTCCGTGCACTTCTGTCGCTTCGGCGGGGGCGACTCCGACGCGTTACTTGCGCGCGGACGCCGCCCGGCGCTTGTTGAACACGTCGAACGCGACGGCGGCGAGCAGCACCAGACCCTTGATCAGGGACTGGAACTCGGTGCCGACCCCGAGGATCGACATGCCGTTGTTCAGCAGACCGATGATGAGACCACCGACGATGGCGCCCGGCACGGTGCCGATGCCGCCGGTGACGGCCGCGCCACCGATGAACACGGCGGCGATGGCGTCGAGCTCGAAGCCGTTGCCCGCGCCCGGTGCCGCCAGGTTGAGCTGGCCGGTGAAGACCACGCCCGCCAGGGCCGAGATGACACCCATGTTGACGAAGAGCAGGAACGTGACGCGCTTCGTCTTCACACCCGACAGCTGCGCGGCCAGGGCGTTGCCGCCGATCGCGTAGATGTGACGGCCGAACACCGCGCTCCGCATGACGACCGAGTAGATCACCACGAGGGCACCGAGCACGACGAGCACGATCGGGGTGCCGTTGTAGCTGGCGAGCAGGAGCGCCACGTAGATCACGAGCACGGCACCGAACGCCGTCTTCACGATGAACCAGGCGAACGGCTCGCTCTCGAGCTGGTACTTGCGACGCGTGATGCGACCGCGGAACGCCGCGATCACCATGACGGCCGCGGCAGCGAAGCCGAGGATCATCGTGAGCGGCTCGTACCCGGTGGTGCCGAAGGACGGCAGGAAGCCGGAGCCGAGCGAGCGGAAGCCGGCGGGGAACGGCGAGATCTGCTGGTTCTGCAGGACGATCTGGGCCGCGCCGCGGAACGCGAGCATGCCCGCCAGCGTCACGATGAACGCCGGGATCCCGAAGTACGCGATCCAGAAGCCCTGCCACGCGCCGACGAGCGCACCGACCACCAGGCAGAGCACGACCGCGATCGGCCACGGGATGTTCCACTGCGTGATCATCACGCCGGCCATGGCGCCCGTGAAGGCGACCACCGACCCGACCGACAGGTCGATGTGGCCGGCGATGATGACCATGACCATGCCGATGGCCAGGATGAGGATGTAGCTGTTCTGGACGATCAGGTTCGAGACGTTGATCGGGGCCAGCGTGATGCCGTTCGTGGTCACCTGGAAGAAGATGACGATGACGATCAGCGCGATGAACAGGCCGATCTGTCGGAGCTGCCCGGTGAGGTAGCCGACTGCGGACTTAAGCGCGTTCATTGACAGGGGTCTCCCGTTCCTGGGTCATGTACTGCATGAGGACCTCGGGCGTCGCCTCGGCGCGCGGGACGTCGGCCGTGATGGTGCCCTCGGAGAGGGTGTAGATGCGGTCGCAGATGCCGAGCAGTTCGGGGAGCTCGGAGGAGATCACGATGACCGCCTTCCCCTGGTCGGCGAGCTGGTTGATGATCGTGTAGATCTCGTACTTGGCGCCGACGTCGATGCCGCGGGTCGGCTCGTCGAGGATGAGCACGTCCGGGTCGGCGTACATCCACTTCGACAGGACGACCTTCTGCTGGTTCCCGCCGGAGAGCTTCCCCGTCACGACGTCGACGTTCGGCGCCTTGATGTTGAGGCTCTTGAGGAACTGGCTGGCGACCGTGGTCTCCTCCGAGGAGTTCACGAAGCCCCAGTTCGCGAGCTTGCCGAGCGCCGACCCGGAGATGTTCCGCTTGATGTCGTCGATCAGGTTCAGGCCGTAGCGCTTGCGGTCCTCGGTGACGTAGGCGATGCCGTTGTCGATCGCCTGCGAGACGGTGTGCGTCTTGATCGGGGTGCCGCGCTTGTAGACGGTGCCGCTGATGCCGGTGCCGTAGGACTGGCCGAAGACGCTCATCGCGAGTTCCGTGCGCCCGGCGCCCATGAGCCCGGCGATGCCGACGACCTCGCCGGCGCGGACGCTGAGGTTGGCCTGGTGGATGATCTCGCGCGACGAGTCGAGCTGGTGGTGGACGGTCCAGTCCTCGATCCGCAGCAGTTCCTCGCCGATGACGGGGTTCTCGCGCTCGGGGTACCGGTTCGACAGGTCACGGCCGACCATCCCGCGGATGATCCGGTCCTCGGACACGTCGTCGGCCCGCATGTCCAGGGTCTCGATGGTCTTGCCGTCACGGATGATCGTGACCTTGTCCGCGATCGCCTTGATCTCGTTGAGCTTGTGGCTGATGATGATCGCCGTCATGCCCTCGGCCTGCAGCGAGCGGATGAGCTCGAGCAGGTGCGCGGAGTCGTCGTCGTTCAGCGCCGCGGTGGGCTCGTCGAGGATGAGGAGCTTCACCTCCTTCGAGAGCGCCTTCGCGATCTCGACGAGCTGCTGCTTGCCGACACCGAGGTCGACGACCTTGGTGACCGGGTTGTCCTTCAGCCCGACGCGCTTGAGCAGCTCGGCGGCCGTCAGGTTCGTCTTGTTCCAGTCGATGAAGCCGCCCTTGGACTGCTCGTTGCCGAGGAAGATGTTCTCGGCGATCGACAGGAACGGGCTGAGCGCCAACTCCTGGTGGATGATCACGACGCCCGCAGCCTCGGAGTCGTTGATGTCCGCGAACCGCACGGGTTCGCCGTCGAGTAGGATCTCGCCGTCGAAGGAACCGGCCGGGTAGACACCCGACAGCACCTTCATGAGCGTCGACTTGCCCGCGCCGTTCTCGCCGCAGATCGCGTGGACCTGGCCGCGCTCGACCTCGATCGAGACGCCCTGCAGGGCCTTGACGCCGGGGAACGTCTTGGTGATGTCCCGCATCTCGAGGATGGTGTCCGCCATGTGGACGCCTTTCCGTCGTGCGCGCGTGGGCGCGCTGGTGGAGACGGACCGGAGGCGCGGTGCGGGCTGGCACCGCGCCTCCGGTCCGTGAGATGGACCTGACTACTTCAGGTCGGCTTCGGTGTAGTACCCCGAGTCCACGAGGACTTCCTTGTAGTTGTCCTTCGTGACGACCGTCGGCTGGAACAGGAAGGTCGGGACGACCTTGACCTTGTTGTCGTAGCTCTTCGTGTCGTTGACCTCGGGCTCCTTGCCGCTGAGCAGGTCCTCGGCCATGGTGACCGACTGCTTGGCGAGCTTGCGCGTGTCCTTGTAGATCGTCGAGTACTGCTGACCGGCGATGATCGACTTGACCGAGGCGGCCTCGGCGTCCTGGCCGGTGACGGTCGGGAGCGGACGGTCGCTCGTGCCGTACCCGGCGCCCTGCAGCGCCGAGATGATGCCGATCGAGATGCCGTCGTACGGCGAGAGCACGCCGTCGAGCGTGGTGCCGCCCGAGTAGGACTTGGCGACCAGGTTCTGCATGCGGGCCTTGGCCGTGGCCGGGTCCCACTGCTGCGTGGCGGCCTGGGACAGCTCGTCCTGGCCGGACTGGATCTTCAGCGTGCCGTCCTCGAGGTACGGCTTGAGCGTCTTCATGGCGCCGTTGAAGAAGAACCCGGCGTTGTTGTCGTCGAGCGAACCGGCGAAGACCTCGATGTTGAAGGGGCCCTTCTCGCCGGTCTTCTTGCCGTCCGCGTCGAGCACACCCAGGCCGGTGAGCAGGCTGTTCGCCTGGTCGACGCCGACCTTCTCGTTGTCGAAGGACACGTAGTAGTCGACGTTCTTGTTGCCCGTGAGCAGGCGGTCGTACGAGATCACCTTGATGCCGGCCTTGGCGGCGGCGTCGAGCTGGTCGGAGAGCGCGCCACCGTCGATCGACGCGATGATCAGGACCTTCGCGCCCTTGGTGATCATGTTGCTGACCTGCTGGGCCTGCTGCTGGACCTTGTTGTCGCCGTACTCGAGGTCGACCTTGTAGCCGGCCTTCTCGAGGTCGCTCTTGACGGCGTTGCCGTCCTTGATCCACCGCTCGGAGACCTTGGTGGGCATGGCGACGCCGACGAGGGCGCCCTTGTTGTCGCCGCTGCCGCCACCGTCGGTGGATGCACGGCCGCCGGCCGAGCAAGCGGCCAGCGAGATCGCGATGCCGACGGCTGCGACGCCCGCGATGATCCTGCGCTTCATCATCGAAGTACCTCTGTTCCTTTACGTCGTCCTCGACGCCTCGGGTGCCGGGGCTGCTGTGCCCCGCGGGATGCGCTCGTGTGAGCGCTCACATCTTGTGGGTTCCGTGACGGGGTGTCAACTCAGCGTCGCCGTTTCGTGATCTTGCCGCGGTGGCCGGACCGAGCGGTACGGTTGGCGACGTGAGCACCACGACCGCCCCCGAGGGCAGGGGCGGCAAGCGCCGGAAGGCCCCGACGATCTTCGACGTCGCCGAGCGTGCGGGCGTGTCCCACCAGACCGTCTCCCGCGTGATCAACGGCGACCCGACCGTCCGCGAGCAGTACCGATCACAGGTCACCGACGCCGTCACCGAGCTCGGGTACCGGCCCCGCGCCGCCGCCCGCGCCCTCGCCGGAGGGCGGAGCAAGGCCCTCGGCATCATCACCGCCGGCGATGCGCTGTACGGTCCGTCGAGCACCTCGATCGGCTTCGAACGGGCGGCCCGTTCCGCCGGGTACCACGTGCTGCTGTCCACGCTGCCGGAGGAGCCGCGGCCGTCCGACCTGTCCGGCGCACTCACCACGCTGCTCGCGCAGGACGTCGCAGCGATCGTGCTGGTCGCAGCGGACAACCGGGTGCTCGACGCCCTCGCCTCACTCACCGTGCCGGTCACGGTGCCCGTCGTGGTGTCGAACGCCGTGCAGCGCGACGCCGTCCGGACCCCGGTCGCGCCGAGCGTCGCCGCCGTCGCCATCGACCAGGCGGCCGGCACCGCGCTCGTCATGCAGCACCTGTTCGACCGCGGACACCGCCGGATCGTGCACATCGCCGGGCCGCACGTGTCGCAGGAGTCCGAGGTGCGCCGGGCCACCTACCTGCGGATCATGCAGGACGCCGGGCTCGAACCGGTCGTGCTCGAGGGCGACTGGACCCCCGCGAGCGGTTTCGCGGCCGCCCGGCACATCGACGTGACGACGGTCGACGCGGTCTTCGCCGGCAACGACCAGATGGCGCTCGGGGTGCTGCACGCCTTCGCCGACGAGGGGCTGCGGGTGCCCGACGACATCGCCGTGGTGGGGTTCGACGACGTCCCCGAGGCCGCGCACTTCACGCCGCCGCTGACCACCGTGCGGCAGGACTTCCGGGCGATGGGGGAGCGGGTGCTCGACACCGTGCGGGCACTGGTCGAGGGGGAGCCCCGCGACGAGACGCTGCTCGCACCCGAGCTGGTGGTGCGGCGCAGCACGTAGGCCGCACCGGTCGGCGCCCCTCGCACGGTGCGAGGGGCGCCGACGGCGAGCTGACCCGACCGTCAGCCCTTCAACGCCCCGGACGACAGCCCGGCGACGTAGAACCGCTGCAACCCGACGTAGAGCGCGATGCACGGGATCATCGCCACCACCGACCCGGCGACGAGGTTGCCGTAGGACACCTGCCCGTACGCCCCGGTCTGCAGGTTGAGCAGCGCGACCGGCAGCGTGTACAGCGAGTCCTTCGTCAGGAACGTCAGGGCTCCGAGGAACTCCGTCCACGACGCCAGGAACGCGTAGAGCGCCGCGGTCGCCGCCCCGGGCAGGAGCAGCGGGCGGAGCACCGACACGACGACCCGGAAGCGCGAGGCTCCGTCGACGAAGGCCGAGTCCTCGAGCTCGGTGGGGATCGACTCGAACGCGTTGCGCATCACGAACACCCCGAACGGCAGGTTCACGGTCGTGTAGAACAGCACGAGCCCGAGCAGCGAGTTCGTCAGCCCCATGGCGTTCATCTCGAGGTACAGCGGCGTGAGGATGGCCTGGAACGGCACCATCATCGTCAGCAGCACCAGGCCGAACACGAGTCCGGCGCCCCGGAACCGGAAGCGTGCGAACCCGTAGCCCGCCATCGTCGCGATCACCGCGGTCAGCACCGCCGTGGCGATCGACACGATGAGCGAGTTCACGACGCCGGTGAGCAGGTGCGACGACGAGGCGAAGACGGCGGCGAAGTTCTGCCACCCGAGCTGGAAGAACGTCGCCGGGTCCGGGGCCTGCGTGATGACGGCCTCGGACTGGAACGCCCGCAGGATCGACCAGATGAGCGGGACGCCGAACACGAGGGCCGAACCGATGCCGGCGATCGCGTACAGGGTGCGCTTGACGGTGGTGTCGCGCGGGTGCTGGACGCTGCCCTGCTGGTGGCGCCGACGTCGGCCGTCGCCCGTCGTGGTCAGCGTCCTGGTGGACAGGTCCGGCGCCGCGAGGGCCGCACGGGAGGTCGTGGTGCTCATGGCGTCAGTCCTTCTCTCGCAGTGCCCAGAACTGGAACACCGTCACGGCGGCGATCACCACGACGAGGGCGATCGACTGGGCGGTCGCCGCCCCGAGCTGCAGGTTCACGAACCCGCGGTTGTAGATCGCGTTCACGATCGTGGTGGTCTCGGTGCCCGGGCCGCCCTGGGTCAGGATGTAGAACTGGTTGAACGCCAGGAGCGACCCGATCACCGAGATGATGACGCTCAGCGCGACGGTCGAACGGATCATCGGGAACGTGATGAGGCGCTCGGTCTGCCACCAGGACGCCCCCTCGAGCTGCGCCGACTCGTAGACCTCGTCGGGGACGCCCTGCATCGCCGACATGAGCAGCACCATGGTCAGCCCGGACACCGCCCAGACCACGAGCACGCAGATGAGCAGCGTCGCCAACGGACCGTTCACGAGCCACGCGGTGCTGCCGTCGGTGATCCCGAGCCAGCGGAGCACCATGTTGACGGCGCCGGAGTTCGGCTGCGCCTCGAGCACGAGCATGAACGAGAGCGTCGTCAGGCCGACCACGTACGGCAGGAAGAACACCGTCCGCAGGATCGTGCTGCCACGGCGGCGTGCGCGGACGAGCACCGCGAGGAAGTACCCGAGCGCCAGGATCGGCAGGGTCACGATCGCCGTGTACAGCAGCGTGTAGCCGATCGCGTGCACGAACGTCGGGTCCTGGAACAGCGTCAGGTAGTTCTGCAGCCCGATGAACCGGTACGGGCCGATCAGGGGCCAGTTCGTGAACGAGATGTAGAGCGCGAACACGAGCGGGACGAGCACGAAGACGGCGACGAACAGGATCGCCGGGGCGACGAGGACGGCGCCGGTGCGCGGCGGGTGGGTGAGCGAGTTGCGGGTCCGGACGGAACCGCCGCGCCCCGGGCCGCGGCCCACGGTGGGGCGGCCCGGGCCGGTCCGACCGGCGGGGCGCCGGGTGGAGATGGTCGACATGCGTGCACCTCTCTGTGCATCAACAAGAGCGAGACGAGCGAGACGAGCGAGACGAGCGAGACGAGCGAGACGAGCGAGACGAGCGGGACGAGTCAGAGCCCGAGACGGGCGACAGACGAGCGGAGCAGGCCGGCTCAGGCCTGCACCTGGTCGAGGATCCGCTGGTAGTCGGACTGCGCCGTCCGCATGGCGGCAGCGCTCCCCGACCCGAACACGGCCTGGCGGAACATCGTGAAGTACGGCGACGACGGCTGGTTGTTGAGCAGGTTGTACGCCAGAGTCTGCGGTGCGTAGCCCTTCTCGATCGCGTCGAGGGGCCCGTACGCCAGCGGGAACCGCTTGCGGTACTCCGGGGTGGCGGCGTCGGACCGCGTCGGGAAGTACCCGCCGTCCGGCAGCGCCTGCTGCTGCTGGAGGCCGTTCGCGTACTGCATGAACGCCCATCCGCCGGACGGGTTCGCTGCTCCGTTCGGGATGCACATGTTGTCGCCGCCGTCGAAGAACGACCGCTGGCCGTCCCACGACGGGATGAGCACCGTCTGCATCTTCGCCCGCATCGCCTTGGTGGCCGCGGGCACGGTCGCTCCGTACGAGGTCGGGAAGATCCCCACCTTGCCGGCTCGGAAGTCGGCGCCCCACGTGGTGCCCGCGTCGGAGTACGTCGCCTTCGACAGCACGCCGTCCTTCCACAGCTGCCGGTAGAACTCGAGCATGCGTTCGAGGGCCTCGTTGCCGGTGATGTTCGCCCGCTGGGATCCCACCTCGCCGGTCATCATGTCGACTCCGGTCGCCCAGACGTGCGGCTGCGTGACGAAGCCGATGATGCCGGCGGCGTTGCCGGAGATCGACCAGCCGTACACGTCGTCGTCGAGCTTGCGGATGGCCTTCGCCGCGTCGAGCAGCGTGGACAGGTCCTTCGTCGACTCCTCGACGTCGAGGCCCGCGCGCTCGAACAGCTCGGTGTTCACGAACAGCTGCGAGTTGTCGGCCAGGTAGGGCAGGCCGTAGTACCGGTCGCGGTACTCGAGCAGCCGCAGGTGGCCGGGTGAGATCGCGTCGAAGTAGTCGAGTCCCTGCACGACGTCGGTGAGGTCCGCGAACGCCTCTCGGAAGATGAACAGCTGCGAGTTGATGTCGTCGATGTCGACGACGTCCGGCGGCTCACCCCCACGGATCGCGGTCGCCAGCTTGGTCACGTACTGCGCGTCCGGCACGGGCGTCAGCTGGACCTGCAGCTCCGGGTTCGCCTTGTTGAACCCGGCGACAGCGGACGTCAGGCCGGCCTGGGTCGCCGACCGGCACCACACCTGCACGGTGCCGGTCGCGTCCTTCCCGAAGCTCGCGGGCTTCGCGACGACCTTCGGCAGGGTGCCGGAGCACCCGGCCAGGGCGAGGGCGGCTCCGCCGGCGACGCCGCCGACGAGGAACGCACGGCGGTCCACGCCGGTCACCGCGCCAGCGGGAGCCAGACGCGCATCGGCGCGGCTCCCCGGTTGGCCCACGCGTAGTACGGGACCGCGGTCGCGGTGACGTCGCGACCGGCCTGGAGGCCCGTGGTGGCGCCCTGCGGACCAGCCACGTCGTCGACGCTGGTCGCGTCGCGGGCCGTGTTCGCGCCTCCCGGACCGTCCAGCCGCCGGTACGGCCAGGCCGGCTGCACGTGCTCGGCCGGGGCGTGCCCCGGGATCCGCAGCGTGACGACGCCGTCGAGCAGGTCGTCGCGGCGCTCCTCGGTGATCGGCGCGTCCGCGTCGACCGTCAGGTCGTCGACCGTGAAGCCCTGCTGGTCCGCCTGCTCGACCGCGTACACGAGCGGGCCGCGCTCGATCGCGACCTGCCCACGGGCGGCGTCGATGCGGGCGTCGGCGACGTAGCGGTGCGGCGTCGTGTCGAAGAGGAGCTCGACCGTGTCGCCCGCCGACCACTCGCGGTCGACGACGTGCAGCGTGCCCGCCGCAGGGTTCGCGGACCCGTCCGGACCCGTGACGGTCGTGGTGTCCGACCAGGCCGGGATCCGCAGACCCAGGGCGAGCGGGCCGTCCTCGGTGACCGTCACGCGGACGCGGCCGTCGTGCGGGTAGTCGGTCTCGACCCGTACCGGGCCGAGGTCGGCGGTGGCGTACTGGTGGACCTGCAGCCCGCCGTCGGTCGCGGTGGCCAGGTACCCGTCGAGGCTCGCGAACGTCCGCATGATGTTCGGCGGGCAGCAGGCGCAGTCGAACCAGCCGCGGCGGCCGTGCGCGGGCGAGCGGTTCTCGTCCTGGTGCGCGTGGTCACGCTGCTGCAGCGGGTTGACGTAGAAGTACTCGGTGCCGGCCAGGCTGACGCCCGCGAGGAACGCGTTGTAGAGCAGGCGCTCGATCGCGTCGGCGTAGACCGGCTTGCCGGTGGCGAGCAGCAGGCGCCAGGCCCACTGCACCCCGCCGATGGCCGCACAGGTCTCGGCGTAGCCGCGGTCGGTCGGCAGCTCGTACGGGTCGCCGAACGCCTCCCAGTCCCACCGGGCCCCGAGGCCGCCGGTGATGAAGGCCTTCGTCGCCATCATGTCCGCGAACTGCGTCTCGCTCGCGGCCAGGAGCTCGGCGTCACCGGTCTCGATCGCGACGTCCACGGCACCCGCGGCCAGGTACACGGCTCGGACGGCGTGGCCCTCGACGGTCGTGGCCTGCCGGCTCGGCACCCGGTCGGAGAAGTACGTCGGTTCGCCGCCGGCGCGTTCGATGATGCCGTGCCCGCGGGCGTCGACGAACCAGTGCGCCAGGTCGAGGTAGTCACGGTTGCCGGTCTCGCGGTACAGCTCGACGAGCCCCATCTCGACGACGGGGTGGCCGTCGACGTCCTGGACGTGGTCGTCGCCCGGGCCGAACGTGCGCACCAGGTGGTCGGCGTTCTTGATCGCGACGTCGAGCAGCCCGGTGTCGCCCGTCGCACGGTGCTGGGCCACGGCCGCCTGGTAAAGGTGCCCGGCGCAGTACATCTCGTGGCTCCACTTGAGGTCCGTGTACCGCTCGCCCTCGCCGCGGACCTGCTGCACGGAGTCCAGGTACCCGTCGTCCGCCTGCGCCTGCGCGTACAGGGCGGTGACCTCGCGCTGCAGGTCGAGCAGGTCCTCGGCGGGGGCGCGGCCGTACTCCCACGCCACGGCTTCGAGCCACTTCGTCACATCGGAGTCCATGAAGATCGGGCCGACGGCCTCGCCCTCCTCGAGTCCGGCGGCGATGCGGAGGTTGCGGAAGTTGCCGGCCGTCTCCAGCTGCTGGTAGCCGCTGCGGACGGCGTCGCGGCCGTTGCGCTCCTGGCGGAGCGCCCAGAAGCCGCCGGTGATCCGGGCGTCGCCGGTCGGCAGCGGCCGGAGCGTGAGGTGCGCGTCGGCGGTCGGGAGGACCGGGGTCGCGGTGTGCGCGCCGCGATCGGTCGCGAGCGTGGTGGTCATGTCGCCTCCTTGCGATGTGACTGGCACCGTTCGGATGGGTTCGGCCATCCGGAAAACGGTTTCTGCGGGGGACGTTACGACACGGGGTGGACATCGCGCAAGGGCCTCGCCGCGGTTTTGTGTAAGGTCATCGGCACACACTGATCATCGGAAAGGTGGTTGCCGTGACGCTCGAACGAACCGGACAACCGATCCGGATCACCGACGTGGCGGCGCTCGCCGGGGTGTCGATCGGCACCGCGTCGAAGGCGCTGAACGGCACCGGGCAGCTGCGGGACGCCACCCGGCTGCGCGTGAAGGACGCCGCCGAGAAGCTCGGGTTCGTCGGCGATGCCCGAGCCCGCGCGCTGTCGTCGGGCCGGACCTACACCGTCGGCATGATCACCACCGACTCGTTCGGCCGGTTCTCGATCCCGGTGCTGCTCGGCGCCGAGGACGCCCTGTCCGCGGGACGGATGGCCGTCCTGCTGTGCGACACCCGCGACGACCACGTGCGCGAGGCCCACTACCTGCGCTCCCTGGCGGCCCGCGGCGTCGACGGCATCATCGTCACCGGCCGATCCGCCGACGCCCGGCCCCCGATCGACGTGTCCATCCCCGTCGTCTACGCCTTCACGCCCTCGACCGACGACGCCGATGTGTCGATCACCCTCGACGACGCCGCCGGGTCGGCACTCGTCGCCTCGCACGTGCGCTCGCTCGGGCGGCAGCGGGTCGCGATCGTGACGGGGCCGGCCCGACACCGGTCCGCGGCGCGACGGGTGGCTGGTGCCTCGTCGGTCCTCGGGTCGCACCTGGTCACCGACCCGCTGTACGGCGAGTGGTCGGAGCGCTGGGGGCGGCAGGCCGTGGACGTGCTGGCTCGGGAGTCGCCCGACGTCGACGCGATCGTCTGCGGCAGCGACCAGATCGCCCGGGGCGTGTGCGACCGGCTGCGGGAGCTCGGGCGTTCGGTGCCCGGCGACGTCGCGGTCACCGGGTTCGACGACTGGGACGTGATGGCGCTCGCCTCGAGGCCGCCGCTGACCACCGTGGACCTGCGGCTCGAGGAGCTCGGACGCGTCGCGGGGCAGGCGCTCCTCGCCCTGATCGACGGCGGGACGGCGTCGTCGGCGGCCGTGACCCCGTCGCTCGTCATCCGCGAGAGCACCGTCGGCGCGTAGGGCGGTCACGACACCCCGTCCGCCGTGGTCGAGTGGTCACGAGTCGTCGTTCGGCGCGCCTCCAGCCGACAGTTCGTGACCCCGCGGTGAGGAGGCAGCGGGGTGTCGTGACCTTCCCGGGCACTGCCGCTCGGGGTGTCGCGGGTTCGGCGGGCCGCTGGTCAGGACCCGCGCGGATGTGGGGTGGCGAGTGGTCGGGGCTCGCGCGGGTGCGAGGCTGCGGTGGTCGCACGTCGTCGTCGCCCTCGTGCGTCACTCGGTCACGACCCGTCGTGCGTGCGACGTCGAGTGGTCAGGAACGGTCGGCTGTGGATGCGCCGGACGACGGTCCGTGACCGGTCGGGGCAGCTGAGCGGGGTGTTCCGACCGCTGGGGGAGCCGGGCGGACGAGTGGGACGGGCGGGACGGGCGGGCAGGACGGGCGGCGCGCCGCAGCGTTGCACGAGTGAGCGCTCACGTGCCAGGATGTGAGCGCTCACTGAGGACGACGAGGTTCTGGAGGAACGCATGGGCGACGACCGCCGACAGCGGATCGTGGACGGCCGCACCACACTCGGGATCGAGCTCGGCTCCACCCGCATCAAGGCCTGCCTGGTGGACGAGGACCTCGTGCCCATCGCGGCGGGTTCCCACGAGTGGGAGAACGAGTACGTCGACGGGCGCTGGACCTACTCGCTCGATGCCGTCGAGACCGGACTGCGCGCCGCGTACGCAGCCCTGGTGGCCGACGTCGAGGCGCAGTACGGCGTCGCCCCGAGCAGCTACCGCGCGGTCGGCGTGAGCGCGATGATGCACGGCTACCTGGCGTTCGACGCCGAGGGCGAGCTGCTCGTGCCGTTCCGCACCTGGCGCAACACCTCCACCGGCCCCGCGGCCGAACGGCTCAGCGAGGCCCTCGGGTTCAACATCCCGCTGCGCTGGTCGATCGCGCACCTGTACCAGGCGGTCCTCGACGACGAGCCGCACGTGCCGTCGATCGCCGGCGTCACGACCCTGGCCGGCTACGTGCACCGCCGCCTGACCGGCCGGAACGTGCTGGGCGTCGGCGACGCGAGCGGCATGTTCCCGATCGAGGGCGGCCCCGTCGACAGCGGCCCCGGCGACCCGGGCACCAAGGACTTCGACCACGCCATGCTCGCCACCGCCCAGGACCTGATCGGCCTGCCGGACCTGCGGTCCCTGCTGCCCGAGGTCCTCGTCGCCGGTGCCGAAGCCGGCGAGCTGACCCCCGAGGGCGCGGCCTGGCTCGACCCGACCGGCACGCTCGAACCCGGTGCACCGCTCTGCCCGCCCGAGGGCGACGCCGGCACCGGCATGGTCGCGACGAACGCCGTCGCCCCGCGCACCGGCAACGTGAGCGTCGGCACCAGCATCTTCGCGATGGTCGTGCTCGAGCAGCCGCTGACCACCGCGCACGAGGAACTCGACGTCGTCACCACCCCGGCCGGCGACGCCGTGGCGATGGTGCACTGCAACAACGGCGCGAGCGAGATCGCGAGCTGGGCCCGGGTGTTCGGACGCTTCGCCGAGGCCTCGAGCGAGCGGACCGGTGCGACCCCGATCGGCACCGACGACGTCTACGCAACGCTGCTCGCCGAGGCCGTCGCCGACGACACCGACCCGGACGCCGGCGGTCTGCTCTCCTTCAACTACCTGGCCGGCGAACCCGTCACCCACGTCGAGGACGGCCGGCCGCTGCTGCTCCGCGCCCCCGGTGCACGCTTCACGCTCGGCAACCTGGTGCGCTCCGAGGTGCACGGGGCCTTCGCGACCCTGGCCATCGGCATGGACGTCCTGCACGGCGAACAGGTGCAGGTCGACCGGATGACCGCGCACGGTGGGCTCTTCCGCACGCCGGGTGCCCCGCAGCGGCTCCTCGCGGCGGCCCTGCGGGTACCGATCGCGCTCGAGGAGACCGCGGGCGAGGGCGGCGCGTGGGGGATCGCGGTACTGGCGGCCTACCTCGAGCACACCGACCAGCAGCTCGCCGACTACCTGTCCGACACCGTGTTCGGCGGGGACGCCGTGCACGTGGCCGAACCCGAGCCGGCGGACGTCGCCGGGTTCCAGACGTACCTGGACCGCTACCGGTCCGCACTGCCCGTGCAGGACGTCGCCGCGGCGGCGACCCGCCCCAGCGCGGCCACAGGACCGACCGGAGAGACCGACGGCGCCGACCCGCGCCTCCAGACAGAGGAAGTGACCCGATGACGGACGCGATCGACGAGACCACGCGACAGGCCGTCGCCGCGACGCGGGAGCGCGTCGCCCGCCTGCACGGCGAACTCGTCCGCTACGGCCTGGTGATCTGGACCGGCGGCAACGTCTCCGAGCGCGTGCCCGGCACGGACCTGTTCGTCATCAAGCCGAGCGGAGTGTCGAGCGACGACCTGACGCCGGAGAACCAGGTCGTCTGCACCCTCGACGGTGTGCCGGCCGAGGGCTGGGGCAACGAGCACGGCCCGTCCAGCGACACCGCCGCGCACGCCTACGTGTACCGGAACATGCCCGAGGTCGGCGGCGTCGTGCACACCCACTCGACCTACGCGACGGCCTGGGCCGCCCGGGCCGAGGCGATCCCGTGCGTGATCACGGCGATGGCGGACGAGTTCGGCGGACCCATCCCGGTCGGCCCGTTCGCGATCATCGGCGACGACTCGATCGGCCACGGCATCGTCGACACCCTGAGCGGGCACCGCAGCCGTGCCGTGCTGATGCAGAACCACGGCGTCTTCACGATCGGCAAGGACGCGAAGGACGCCGTCAAGGCGGCCGTGATGTGCGAGGACGTCGCCCGCACGGTGCACATCGCGAAGCAGGGCGGCGAGCTCGTCCCGATCGCCCCGGAGAACATCGATCGACTCTTCGATCGCTACCAGAACGTCTACGGACAGAACCCCGAAGGAGCCATGCGATGACGCAGGACACCACCGTCGACCCCCAGGCCACGCTCGACAGCTACGAGGTCTGGTTCCTCACCGGCTCCCAGGGTCTGTACGGCGAGGAGACCCTGCGCCAGGTCGAGGAGCAGAGCAAGGCCGTCCACGCGGAACTCGCGGGGTACCTGCCGGTCAAGCTGGTCTGGAAGCCCGTGCTCAAGGACGCCGACGGCATCCGCCGGGCCCTCATCGAGGCGAGCGCCGACGACAAGGTCATCGGCGTCACGACGTGGATGCACACGTTCAGCCCGGCCAAGATGTGGATCGGCGGCCTGCAGGCGCTGACCAAGCCGCTGCTGCACCTGCACACGCAGGCGAACGTCACGCTGCCCTGGGCGGACATCGACTTCGACTTCATGAACCTCAACCAGGCCGCGCACGGCGACCGGGAGTTCGGCTACGCCCTCGCTCGCCTCGGCGTCCGGCACGCCACGGCCGTCGGCCATGTCTCGGACCCCCGCGTCCAGCAGCGCGTCGCGAACTGGACCCGTGCCGCCGCCGGCGCCGCGGCCGTCCGCGAGCTGAAGCTGACCCGCTTCGGCGACAACATGCGCTACGTCGCCGTCACCGAGGGCGACAAGACCGAGGCCGAGATCGAGCTCGGCGTGCAGGTCAACACGTGGGCCGTCAACGAGCTCGCGGCAGCGGTGGACGCCGCAGCAGCGGACACGGCAGCGGTCGACGCGCTCGTGGCGACGTACGAACGCGACTACGACGTGGACCCGTCACTCCGCAGCGCCGGCGAACGGCACGCCGCGCTCCGCGACGGTGCCGCCATCGAGATCGGCCTCCGCACCCTGCTCGCGCAGAACGGCAGCGCCGCGTTCACCACGAACTTCGAGGACCTCGGCTCGCTCAAGCAGCTGCCGGGCCTGGCGGTGCAGCGCCTGATGGCCGACGGCTACGGCTTCGGTGCCGAGGGTGACTGGAAGACGGCGGTCCTGGTCCGCGCGATGAACGTCGCCGGTGCCGGCCTGCCCGGTGGTGCCTCCCTGATGGAGGACTACACCTACGACCTCACCCCGGGCGCCGAGAAGATCCTCGGGGCGCACATGCTCGAGGTCTCGCCGACGCTCACCACCACGAAGCCGACGCTCGAGATCCACCCGCTCGGCATCGGTGGCAAGGACGACCCGGTGCGCCTGGTCTTCACCGCCGACTCCGGCGAGGCCGTCGTCGTCGCGCTGTCCGACACCCGCGACGGCTTCCGCCTCACCGCGAACGTCGTCGACGTCGTGCCCCCGACCGAGGCCCTGCCGAAGCTGCCCGTGGGCCGCGCGGTCTGGGAGCCCCGGCCGTCGTTCCCCGTCGCCGCCGAGGCCTGGCTCACCGCCGGTGCCGCGCACCACACCGTGATGACGACGGCGGTCGGCCTGCAGGTCGTCGAGGACTTCGCGACCATGGTCGGCACCGAGTTCCTGGTCATCGACGAGCACACCACCGCCCGCGGGTTCCGCGACGAGCTGCGTCTCCAGCAGACGTGGCACCGTCTCGACCGCGGCTTCTAGAGGAGTCAGGACCCACGATGGACGACGTGATCGCGGCCGAGCGCACCCGCACCAACTGGGCGGGCAACGTCACCTACCGTGCCTCGGCGCTGGCCCGGCCGACGTCGATGGACGAGCTCCAGCAGCTCGTCGCATCGACGCCGCGCCTGACGGCGCTCGGCTCGCGACACTCGTTCAACACCATCGCCGACACCGACGCCGTCCAGGTGTCGCTGTCGGACCTGCCGCCCGTGCTCGACATCGACACGTCGCGTCGCGTCGTGCGCGTCGCCGCCGGCATGACGCACAGCCAGGTCGCGGCCGGTCTGGAGGCCCGTGGCTGGGCGCTCGGGAACCTCGCGTCCCTGCCGCACATCTCCACGGCCGGGGCCGTCGCCACGGGCACGCACGGCTCCGGCGTGCGGAACCCGTCGCTCGCGCAGGCGGTGGTCGGCCTCGACGTCGTCCGCGCCTCCGGGGAGCTCGCGCACGTCGACGCCTCGTCGCCCGACGGGCTGCTCGACGCCCACCGGGTGGGGATCGGCGCGCTCGGCGTCGTCACCGCGGTGGAGCTCGCGGTCGAGCCGACGTTCCAGGTCGCCACGACGGTGCACCTCGACCTGCCGTGGGACGCGGTTGCCGCGCAGTTCGACCAGGTGATGTCCGATGCGTACTCGGTGTCGATGTTCACCTCCTTCGACGACCGCGGTGCCCGGCAGGTCTGGGTCAAGCACCGCGTCGACGAGGCCGCACCGACCGTCGACCTCGTCGCCCTCGGTGCCCGGGTCGCCTCGGGACCGGTGCACCCGGGCGACAACGACCCGGCCGGAGTCACCGAGCAGGGCGGCGTGCCGGGGCCCTGGTCCGAGCGGCTGCCGCACTTCCGGTCCTCGTTCACCCCGTCGACCGGGGCCGAGATCCAGGCGGAGTACCTGATCCCCGCAGCCTCGGCGGTGGAGGCGCTCGAGGCGCTCCGGCCGCTGGCGTCGCTGTTCGCCCCGATCCTCATCGCCGCCGAGGTCCGCACCATCGCGGCCGACACCGCCTGGCTCGCACCCTCGGCCGGCCGGCAGTCGGTCGGCCTGCACTTCACGTTCCGCCGGGACGCCGCCGCGGTGGCCACCGCCGTCGAGCGGATCGAGGAGGTGCTCGCACCGTTCGACCCGAGGCCGCACTGGGGCAAGGTGTCCGCCGCGAGTGCCGAGCGGTTGCACGAGGCGTACCCGCGGCTGTCCGACTTCGCCGCACTCGCCCGTGACCTCGACCCCACGGGGCGGTTCCGCAACGCGTTCCTCGCGCGCATCCTGTCCTGAGCCGCGCCGGTTCCCAGGGGATCGGGATGCGTTGTCCGGGTGTCGCACCGGAGCAGCGCCGGGCGTTCACATGTGAGGACGCAAAGGTCGGGGCATGGCGAACCTCAACCGCATCATCGGCATGGCCTCCAAGGTCATCGACAAGCAGCTCCAGAAGCGTGGGCAGGGGGGAACCGCGCCGGGCGCCGGACCGCAGCAGGGCGGAACCGACTGGCGCGGCATCGTGCGCAGCGCTGCGGACAAGCTGACCGGCGACGACCGGAACCAGCAGCAGGCGCAGCAGTACGGCCAGCCACAGCAGTACGGCCAGCCGCAGCAGTACGGCCAGCCACAGCAGTACGGCCAGCCACAGCAGTACGGCCAGCAGCCGCAGCAGCACGCTCGCACGCCGCAGCACGGGGCCGACGCCGACAAGGTCGCCCTGGCGAAGTACGACTACCTGCTCCGCACCTCGTCGCCGGAGCAGCTCGAGCAGGTCCACCACGACGCCTTCGCGCGGCTCACCCCCGCGCAGCGCCAGCAGGTCCGCGACCGCCTGAACTCCGAGCTCCCGCCCCATGAGCACCTGCGCGACGACTCGGCGGGCGGCATGGCCCGTGCGATGACCCGCGGGGAGATTTCGCGACCGGGTCTGGTCCGACGGGTCCTCGGCGGTTCCGGCGGCAACGGCAACGGCAACGGCAACGGCAACGGCAACGGCAACGGCAACCGCAACCGCAACCGCAACGGCAACGGTAACGGCAACGGCCGCAGCCGCGCCGGGGCCTTCGCCGGTGGTGCGGCGGTCGGCGCCGGCGCGATGGCGTTCGGTGGCCTCGCCGCCGCGGTGGCTGGGGGAGCGGTGCTGAGTGCCGCCGCAGGGCCGGTGCTGGCAGGGGCCGCCGACCTCGGCGTCGACTTCGAGGGGATCGCCTCGGGCATCGGCGACCTCGGGCTCGGTGACCTGGGCGGTGGCGTCGAGGGAGTGCTCGGCGAGGGCGAGCAGCTCCTCGGCGGGTTCGGCGAGCAGGCCGCGGGCCTGGGGGAGCAGGCGTCCGGTCTCGGCGAGCAGGCGTCGAACCTCGGCAACGACTTCCTCGGCGGGCTCTTCGACCGCTGACGCACTGCTGTGCGAACGCATCGGGAATAGCGGGTCGACGTCAGGCGCTTGCAATGTTTCGTCGTGCGTCGTCCGACGTACGCGAGATTCGGACGGGCCACCGTCGCGGTGTCAGGATGGACGCCGCCCGGCAGGTGGACCGTTCCGCCGTCGCAGCGACCGCCACCGCGGTCGCGACCCCCTTCCCCGAGGAGCAGCACCGTCATGAGACGCCCCAACCGCCTGACGATCACCGCGGCCGTCGCCGCAGCAGCAGCCCTGGTCCTGACCGGCTGCTCGGGTGGGGGTTCGTCCGACGACGGTGCCGAGGGCACGGCCAAGGGCGGCACGCTCAACATCCTGACGCCGCAGACCTCGTTCCACCTCGACCCCGCGACCAGCCAGAGCCTCGGCATCACGTCGCTGGGCCTCGTGGCCCGACGGCTCACCACGTGGGACGTCGAGCCGGGCAAGACGGCGAAGGTCGTCCCCGACCTGGCGACCAACACCGGGGTCTCGAGCGACGACGGCAAGACCTGGACCTACACGCTGAAGGACGGCGTCGAGTTCCAGGACGGCACGCCGATCACCACGAAGGACATCAAGTGGGGCATCGAGCGATCGTTCGCGCCGACCCTGAGCGGTGGCCTGAGCTACCACAAGTCGCTCCTGGTGGGCGGTGCCGACTACAAGGGTCCGTTCGACGGCAAGTCGCTCGACAGCATCGAGACCCCGAACGACAAGACCATCGTCTTCAAGCTGAACGACGCGTACGGCGACTGGCCGTGGCTCGCGTCGATGCCGGCATTCACCCCGGTGCCCGAGGGTGACGGCAAGGACACCGGCGCCTACGACCTGAAGCCGGTCGCGTCCGGTCCGTACCAGGTGCAGTCGAACACGCAGGGTTCGCAGGTCACGCTCGTCCGCAACGAGAACTGGAGCGCGAAGACCGACGAGGTCCGCACCGCGGGCCCGTCGAAGATCGTCTTCAAGGAGAGCCAGGACCAGTCCACGGTGACGCAGACGCTGATCGCGGACAACGGCGACGCCAAGAACTCGTTCGGCGCCATCTACCTGGGTGCCGCCGAGCTCAACCAGGTCCGCAGCAACCCGGCAGCCCAGGACCGCCTCGCCACGTCGAAGGCCGGCCCGATCAGCTACATGGCGATCAACACGCAGCGCGGTGCGCTCAAGGACCTCAAGGTCCGCCAGGCGCTGCAGTACGCGGTCGACCGCAAGTCCTTCCGGATCGCCGCCGGTGGGGCGATCGCCGGTTCGTACGCCTCGACGCTCATCACCCCGGGCATCGCCGGGCGCCAGGACTACGACCTGTACGAGACCAAGGCCACCGGCGACGTCGACAAGGCGAAGCAGCTGCTCGAGGAGGCCGGCGTCAGCAACCTGAAGCTGACCCTGGTCACCCAGAACGACCCGACCTACCTCGCCCAGGCCCAGGCGCTGCAGTCCGGCCTGAAGCGTGCGGGCATCGCCGTGACGCTCAAGCCGCTCGACTACGACTCCTTCACGCAGGCGACCACCAACGGCACCGACTTCGACCTGTCGCTGTCGAGCTGGCAGCCGGACTTCCCGAGCGCGAACGCCAACCTGCAGCCCCTGTACGACTCGTCG
Source organism: Curtobacterium sp. ME12 (assembly GCF_903970855.1). NCBI lineage: Bacteria > Bacillati > Actinomycetota > Actinomycetes > Micrococcales > Microbacteriaceae > Curtobacterium > Curtobacterium sp. ME12. The sequence goes on along the minus strand of NZ_CAJCKD010000004.1, from coordinate 42,113 downwards.
CAGATCGGTGGCGGCGGCTACAACGTCTCGAAGTACAGCAACCCCGAGGTGGACGCCCTGATCGCGAAGGCCAGCTCCACGGTCGACCAGGACGACGCGCAGAAGCTCTGGGCCCAGGCGGACCAGAAGATCATGGCCGACGCCCCGGTCGTGCCGCTCATCTACGCGAAGCAGTCCTTCCTCGCCGGTTCGAACGTGCAGAACTTCCAGATCGCTGACTTCCCCGCGTACCCGAACTACCTCAAGGTCTCGCTCCAGCAGTGACCGAACCGATCCTGCAGGTCGAGGGGCTCCGCGTCGCGTTCGGCGACGCGGAGCCCGTCGTCCGTGACGTCTCCTTCGACCTGACGCCCGGCCGGGTCCTCGCCCTGGTGGGCGAGTCCGGCTCGGGCAAGTCCGTCAGCGCCATGAGCGTGCTCGGGCTGCTGCCGCCACAGGCCTCGGTGTCGGGCAGCGCCCGGTTCCGCGGCGAGGAACTCATCGGCGCCCCCGTCGAGACGATCCGCGCCGTCCGGGGTGCGGGCATCGGCGTGGTGTTCCAGGAACCGATGAACTCGTTCACGCCGGTCCTGTCGATCGGCACGCAGATCGCCGAGGCCGTCCGGGCGCACCCGACCGGGCTCGACCGCGCCGGGGTCCGGGCGCGCGTCGACGAACTGCTCCGTGCCGCCGGCCTCACCGACCCGGAGCGCATCCGCAAGGCCTACCCGCACGAGCTGTCCGGCGGCCAGCTCCAGCGCGCGATGATCGCGATGGCCCTGGCCGGCGACCCGGTCGCACTCTTCGCCGACGAGCCCACGACCGCGCTCGACGTCACCGTGCAGGCCGGCATCCTCGACCTGCTCCGGCGCCTCGGCCGCGAGCGGTCCCTCGCCGTGCTGCTCATCACCCACGACATGGGCGTGGTCGCGGACGTCGCGGATGACCTGCTGGTGCTGCGCCGCGGCGACCCGGTCGAGCACGGCACCGTCGCCGAGGTCTTCGCCCACCCGACCGCCGACTACACGCGGGAGCTCCTCGCGGCCGTCCCCAGCCTGGAGGCGCGCCCCGCGTCCGACGAGCCGCTCGCGTCGACCGAGACTCGGCCTGCCGGACCGGACTCGGCTCCGGCAAGCCGCGATCTGTCCGCAGACGCGAGCACCGTCTCGGCCCCGGCCGACGTCGACGACGCGAGTCGCGCCTCCAGGCCGCTCGTCGCGCGCCTGCGCGACGTCGCCGTTCGGTACTCGCGCCGGGGCGGACCGACCGTGTCCGGCATCGACCTCGACCTGCACGCGGGCGAGACCGTCGGCCTGGTGGGCGAATCCGGTTCCGGCAAGTCCACGATCGGGCGCGCGCTCGCGGGCCTGGTGCCCGTCGTCGCCGGGTCGGTCGAGGTGGACGGTAGCGACCTGCGGACGGCTCGCGGACGACGACTGCGCGAGCTGCGCAGTCGTGTCGGCATCGTGTTCCAGGACCCGGCGTCGTCGCTCAACCCGCGGCAGACCATCGGCTGGAGCATCGCGGAACCGCTGCTCGTGCACGGCACCGACTCCGCTGCGGACCGCGCCGAGCGGGTCCGCGAGCTGATGACCGCCGTGCAGCTCGACCCGACGTGGGCCGAGCGGTTCCCGCACCAGCTGTCCGGCGGCCAGCGGCAGCGCGTCGCCGTCGCGCGTGCGCTCGCGCTGCGGCCGGCACTCGTCATCGCCGACGAACCGACGTCGGCCCTCGACGTCACGGTGCAGGCCGCCGTGCTCGACCTGCTGGCCGGGCTGCAGCGGGAGTTCGGCTTCGGCATGCTGCTCATCAGCCACGACCTCGCCGTCGTCCGCCAGCTCGCCGACCAGGTGATCGTGCTGCGCGACGGCCGGGTCGTCGAGCGGGGGACCACCGACGCCGTGCTCGACGACCCGCACCAGGACTACACGCGCATGCTCCTCGCCGCAGCGCCCGTCGCCGACCCCGTGCGTCAGGCCGCTCGCCGCGAGGCGTGGCGCGCGTGGGAAGGAGTGGCCTCGTGACGGCCAACGTCGTCGACCGCCCGGTCGCACCGTCCGGCCGGACCACCGGCTTCCGCGCCGTGGTGCGACGCGTCCGGCAGGACCGCTGGGCGGTGGCTTCGGCCGTCGTCATCGCGGTGTTCCTGGTGGTCGCCGTGGCGGCCCCGCTCATCGCGAAGGCGTCCGGGCAGGACCCGTACTCGTACGACATCGACGCGCTGAACGACTTCGGCGCTCCGCGCGGTCCGGGCGGCGGGATCAGCGGCGAGCACTGGTTCGGTGTCGAGCCCCTGACCGGGCGCGACCTGTTCTCGATCGTGACGTACGGTGCACGGACGTCGCTCGGCATCGGACTCGCGGCCACCCTGGTGTCGATCGTCATCGGCGTGCTCGTCGGCGTCACGACCGGGTTCTTCGGCGGCTGGTACGACCGCGTGCTCTCGCGGGTCGTCGACGTGATCTTCGGGTTCCCGTCGCTCGTGTTCATGATCGCCCTCACCGCGATCGTGCCGTCGTCGTTCCCGAAGCCCGTGCTCGTCGTGCTCGTCATCGGGTTCTTCGGCTGGCCGGCCGTGGCCCGTGTCGTGCGCGGGCAGACGCTGTCGCTCGTCAGCCGCAACTACGTCGTCGCCTCCACCGCGATGGGCGCAGGACGGTGGCACGTCATCCGTACGCAGCTGCTGCCGAACCTCGCCGCGACGATCACCGTCTACGCCACCATCTCGATCCCGTCGATGATCGGTGCCGAGGCCGCGCTCTCGTTCCTCGCCGTCGGCGTCAACCCGCCGACGCCGTCGTGGGGTCGCAGCATCGGCGACGCCATCGGCTGGGTGCAGACCGATCCCATGTACCTCGTGTTCCCCGGAGCCGCACTGTTCCTCATCACCCTCGCCTTCAACGTGCTCGGTGACGCCCTGCGCGACGCCCTCGACCCGCGAGGGGGTACCGCGTGAACGCCGCCACCCTGCGCTTCCTGGCGATCCGCGTGCTCGGCGCCGCCGTCGTGCTGCTCGTCGTCGCGGCCATCACGTACGCGCTGTTCATGCTCCTGCCGACCAACCCGGCACGGGCGATCTGCGACAAGCCCTGCACGCCGGACCGGCTGCGAGAGGTCCAGGCGTTCCTCGGCACCGACAAGCCCTGGCTCGCACAGTTCGGCGCCTACCTGGCCGGCATCTTCACGGGCCGGACCTTCGGCAGCGGCAACAGCGTGATCGAGTGCGCGGCACCGTGCTTCGGGTACTCGTTCCAGCTGCACGAGAGCGTCACCGAGCTGATCCTCGCGCGCCTGCCCGTCACCGCGTCGATCGCAGTGGGGGCCGCCGTGCTGTGGCTCGTCGCCGGCGTGTTCGGCGGCACCGTCTCGGCGTTGCGTCGCGGCACCTTCGTCGACCGCGCCGTGATGACGGTCGCGGTCGCCGGTGTCTCGTCACCGGCGTACCTGGTCGGGCTGCTCGGCATCCTGCTGTTCGGGTTCGTGCTCGGGATCCTGCCGACGAGCGGGTACGTGGCCTTCAGCGACGACCCCGTCGGCTGGTTCACGCACCTGATCCTGCCGTGGTGCGTGCTCGCCTTCATCAGCGCCGCGATCTACGCCCGGTTGACCCGTGGCGAGATGCTCGAGTCGATGTCGCAGGACTTCGTCCGGACCGCCCGGGCAAAGGGGCTACGGGAGCGCCAGGTCGTCGTGCGGCACGGGCTCCGGACGGCGATCCTGCCCGTGGTGACGCTGTTCGGGCTCGACCTCGGGTCGCTGCTCGGCGGTGCGGTCATCACCGAGAAGGTGTTCTCGATGCAGGGCCTCGGCGCACTGCTCATCGACGCGGTGCACACGCTCGACCTGCAGGTGGTCGTCGGGTTCACGCTGTTCTCGGCGCTGCTGATCGTCACGGCGAACGTGATCGTCGACGTGGTCTACGCGTTCGTCGACCCGCGGGTGCGGCGCCGGGCGTAGGGCCGCCCCGCTCGTGCCGAGCCTCGCACCGTGCGAGGTCCGGTGCCCCCGCCGCTGTTGTGGTGCGAGGTTCCGTACTCCGTGCGAGCGCGTCCGCCTGCCACGGAATCGGGAACCTCGCACCAGAGCGCTCGCCCCTCGCACCGCGCGAGGTCAGCCGGCCGTTGCCGCGCCGTCCCACCACCGCAGGACCCGCGTCCCCATCAGTGTGAGCCACTTCGAGCGTTCGCCCGCCGGGACGTCGACCTCGAACCACCCCCGCTCGCAGGGTGGGGGACGCCAGGACGGAGACGACCTGACGTGCGCGCCCCACCACGCGGGCGACGTCCATCAGAAGTACGTGATGCCGTGCGGCGTCCGCGGCGGCAGCAACATCGCCCGGAGCAGCGCCACCGACGCCGAGTCCGCGGCGCGGACGAGCCCCGCGGCGGCCAGGGTGACGGGGGAGACCGAGCCGATCAGCAGCGCGCCGAGCTCCGCGACGTCGAGCTGGAGGTCAGACCCGGCCACGTCGACGTCGTCGGCGATGCGTGTGACGGTGCCACGGGCCTCCTGGACGTCGAGGCGGTACGTGCCGGTGGTGAAGCCGAGCGCGTCGGTGACCCCGAGCGTCAGCGACCCGTCGACGGCGAACGGTCGCGAGGCCAGCACCGCCGGCACGTCGAGGACGCGCAGCCAGACGTGGTCCTCCTCGTGGTCGACGTCGTACGCACGGTTGTCGCCGAGCGCCGCGACGATCGGGTCGTCGAGACGGGAGCGGTTGTACTTCACGACGTCGTTGAGGTCGACCGAGAGCAGGAACTCCCACAGGGCGGTGTAGGCCTGGTCGTCCGCGTACACCAGGTCGACGATCTCGAGCGCGGTGTCGGAGCCGCGGTCCTCCTTGACGCGCCAGGTGACGTAGCCGTCGACCTCGTCGGAGCCGTCCCGGCGGTGCACGGCGGCGCGGACGTCCTTGGCCTTCTGGCCGTCGGGCCCGCGCAGGCCGAACGTGATCGGCCAGGTACCGGTGTTGCGCACCATCGAGCCCGGGGTGCGGACGTGGAACCGGTCGAAGACCGCCTTGCCCGGGCCGTCGGCCAGCCACTGCGGGGTCACGACCGACACCGTGCCGGAGGTCGGTGCGAGCAGGGGCAGCGCGCGCTCGCGCCGCACGTGCACGGCGCGCTCGCGGATGGCGCAGCCGAAGCCGAAGCGGCGGTAGATGGTGCCCTCGGACGCGGTCAGCGACGCGACGGCGTAGCCCTCGGCGACGCCGCGCTCGAGCGCGTGCGTCATCATCCGTCGCAGGATGCCGCGGCGACGCTCGGTCGGGCGGACGGTGACCGCGGAGATCGCCTGCGTGTCGACGGAGGACCCGTCGCCCCAGCTCAGCGCCTTGCGGAACCACGTGAAGGTGCCGGCCGGCCACGTCTCGTCGACGGACCCCGGGAACGGCTCGCGCACGTAGACCCCGAGGAACGTCTCTTCGTCGGCGATGAAGTGCGACGCCATGCGGGCTGCGCCCTCGGCATCGGGGTCGGCTTCGTGGAAGCCCATCCCGACGGCCTGCATCCACGCTGCCGTCTCGGCGTTCGGTGCCCCCTTGTCGTCCGTCCCGGGCGCGAACTCGCGCAGCTCGTAGCGGTCGTCGAATGCCTCGTTGCTCACGTTCCGACACTATCGGGACCGGGTGACGTCGCGACAGGCGGGCGGTCGGTCCGGTCGGCCTGGAGGCCCGGATCGCGTCCGGCGGACCGTGTGCGGTGTGTGGGCGGCCGGTTCAGGGCCCCTGCAACCGTGGAGCGCTCGCACCGGGAGCGGGAACGCGCACGGAGTCTCCGGCACTGCACGGTGCGCGTTCACGAGGAACCGGCACTGCACGACGAACCCCGCACCGTGCGATCCCGGTGCCGGGTCAGTCGGTCGCGCCCCGAGGGGGATCGACGAGCAGCCCGACGCGGTCGTCCAGGTAGTCGGCGAGGGGGACTGCGGTGCCGGCGGTCGGGGACCACCGGACCGACGGAACGTCGTCGATGACGACGAGCACGCCCTCGGCGCCGACCAGGGAGTCGTCGACGGGGATCGGGACGGCGCCGTGGTTCACCGTGTCACCGGCGGCGAAGTGCCCCTTCGCGGCGGCGGCTCGGTAGGCGCGACGGACCTCGGCGGAGACGGACTGGTACTGCGACCGACCAGGTTCCGTGACGCGGGTGCTCGACCCGGTGGCCCAGACACGGCCGGCGGTCTCGAGGGACGACCCGATCAGGAGTGCCCCGACCCGCCACACCCGGCCGAGTGGTCGCATCGTCGGGTCACGACGGATCCCGAGGACGGCCTTCGGCTGCACGTACTCGCCGAGTGCTTCGTCCGGGACGTCCGCGGCGCGGAGCCGTCGGGCCGCTGCGTCGAGGAGCTCCCGAGCCCGCTGCACTCCGTCCGTCACGTCCACCGAGCCTAGACCGGGTGGTGGTCGTCGTCTCGGTCCTGTTCTCGGTGGTGGTCCGCTCGACGTGGTGCGCTGCGCCGCGTCGTCCGTGGCTGCGGCGTCCGTGGCTGGCGCCGACGCGGCCGGTGCCGGTCCGGCGACGCCGTGCGGTGCTCACGAAGCCCGCGGTCATCATGACCGCCCCGTACGTCAGGAGCACGCCGGCGACCGCGGGGATGAGCCAGCTCCGCGACCCGTTGACGACCTGGTTGACGATGCCGATCTCCGGCACGGAGTACCAGACCACGCCGCGGATCTGCACGGCGGTGACCGGTGCCGGGTCGGCCTCGGCGTTGTTGTCGCCCTTGAGCACGAAGGTCCGCTCGCCGTTCGACGACGACGACACCGAGACCACGCGGTGGCTGACGACCGCGGGCTGGCCGGAGACGATCTGGTAGGTGACGACGTCGCCGACCCGGATGTCGTCGATCGGGGTCGGACGGACCACGAGCAGCGTTCCCGGGGGCAGGGTCGGCTCCATCGACTGTGTCAGGACGGTGAGCGGCATCGATCCCGTTGCCTTCGGCACGACGATCAGCACGACCGCCAGGCCAGCGACGAGCAGCAGGAGTCCGGTGCTGAGACCGAACACGACGGCGTGGACGACGGCGCGCCATCCGGTGCGCGGGGTGGGGGTGCTCATGCGCCGCACCGGATCGCCGCCCCGTTGTCCTGCGTGAAGAGCGTGACCTTGCCGGTGCCCGCGACGGTCGACGTGGGGTTGCCGGCGCTGTCGAGCACCTTGACGGTGACGGTCAGCGTGCCAGCGGTGCCGGCGCTCGCAGGGACGTCCGTCGGCGCGATGGTGATGAACGCGGAGTAGTCCTGCGCCTTCTGCCCGACCGGGGTCGAACCGACGAAGGCCCCGTACCAGGTGTCCATCGGGCGGTTCGCGGCGTCCCACCGGATCTCGACGTACCAGCCGCCGTGGTCGGTGCAGACCAGCGAGGGGGTGGTGTCGACGGTCGCTGCCGGGGTGGTCAGGGTGAAGCCGCCGGCGACGACCCCCGACGTCCAGGTGCCGCTCGTGACGGTGAGGTTGACGTTCACCGTGGCGGTCGAGCCGGCCGGGGCCGACGACTGCAGGGTGCTGCGCGTGCACCACACGGCGGAGGCGCCGGCGGCGAGCTTCGCGCTCATGCTCGGCAGCGACGCCCAGGTGCCGGAGACGGACCCGGTACCGACGGCCGTGCTCGTGGTGCAGCCCGCGGTCGAGGCGACCGGCCAGGCGACGACGGAGACGGCCTTGGCGAGTGCGGTCGAGCTGCCGGACACGACGGAGACGGTGGTGGTCGCGGTACCGGCGAGGGTTCCCGAGTCGGTCAGGGTGATCGGCTTCGTCGTCGAGGTGACGCTCGACGAGAACGCCGTGGTGAGGGCGCTCGTCCCGCTGATCGACGCCGCGACCGTGCCGACCGTGGTGCTCGCCGCGGTGGTGCCCGACGCGCTCCACAGTGCCCACGCGGCGCTCGACCCGCCGCCGACGAACACGGCGGTGAGGAGCACGGCGACGAGGAGTCGGAGGCGGCGGTTCATGCGGAGACCTGCGTTCCGGTGACGGTGAGGGTGAAGTCGGTGGTGGCGCCGGCGACGGTCTGCGGTGCGTCGGCGTCGAGAGCCGTCTCGAGGCACGCGATCCCGCTCGCCCCGGCCGGCAGCGTGAAGGACCCGGAGCCGGTGTCGAAGGTGGCGAGCCGCGCGCTCGTACCGGTGAGCCCGGGGACGCACTTCGCGGCCGAGGACACCATCGCGAGGTGGAGCGTCAGTTCACCGGTCGCCGCCGCGACGGACGACTTCGCGGCCGTCGTCGTGACGCGCACCGACAGGGGGATCGACCCGGTGTTCCGCACCGTGAAGGTGCCGGTGGTGCTCGTGCCCGGCCCGAGGACCGCGGTGTTCATCGCCGTGGTGCCGCTGACGCTGATGGTCGCGGTGGCGGAGCGCACCGTGGTGGCCGCCGTGCTGGCGGTCCCGTTCCAGAGCGCGTACGTGCCGCCGGCGCCGAGGAGCGCCGTTCCGACCGCGACGACCAGGGCGATCGCGACCGGCCACACCCAGCGGTGCCGTCGGGCTGCGCGGTGGCGTCCCGTCGTCCGCGGTGTGGCGGTCATGTGCGTGCTCCTGGTCGTCGTGGTCGGTGGGGTGCGATCGGGGGATCAGGAACCGATCGCGGTCTGGGTCAGCGTGAAGGCGAGCGCGCTGAGGTTGATCGAGCCGCCCTGCCCGGTGGTCGCCGACGCGGGGAGCGTCACCGTGAAGACGACCTTGACGGTCGACGTGGACGAGGACGGCGAGACGACGAAGGTGTTCGCGTTCGACGAGGACTGCACGACCGAGGCGCTCGTCGAGGTGACGGCCAGCGTCTTCGTCGTGGCGGCGAGCAGCGCGGCGTCGCCGGTGATGCTCTGGTTGGCGTACGTCAGGTTGGCCTTGAGGTCCTGGCCGGTCGCGCCGATGTTCAGCGTCTGCGTGAACTGGAACGTGTTGCCCGGGACCATCAGGGCCTTCGTCGGGTCGATCGCGGTGGAACGACCGTTCGTGATGTCGGTCCAGGCGCCGTCGTTGTTGGCGCTCAGCGTCAGGGTGCCGGCGCTCACGGCGGACGCGGCGCTCGAGGCGCTGGCGTTCCAGAGGGCGAACGTGCCCGCCCCGCCGAGGAGGAGTGCGACGCCTGCTGCGCCGGCGATGGCACCGGTGACGATCTTGTGCATGGGGTGGATCCGTTCCTGCGTGCTCGGGGCACGCTGAAGCCCACCGGGGACATTCGGGCGTCGGGTCCGGTGGGGAGGTTGTCATCGACCCAGTGGTTGGAGGGGGTCGCGGCTGACCGGTGCCGAGAGCGGTCGCCGGGCCTCGGAGCGCAGGTACTGCTGCTCGGGCGGGCTGGACTCGCTCTGGTGTCGACGTTACCTGTCCCCCAAAGTGCCGACAAGCGAGAACGAGCGTTCGCTCGGACCCCAGAACGGGGGTGATTTTTGTCCCCGATAGGGAGGACATGATTTGTACCCCGATTTCTGAACACACGCTTCATGTGCGCAGGGTGATCGCAGAAGGAATGCCGGTACGCACGGCGTCGTTGCACCGTCCGGAAACGAGGAGGGCCCATGGACATCGTGCGCTGGTTGTTCGACGCGCAGATCGTCATCGGCGACCAGACGGTGCTCTGGCGCGAGGTGATCGGCAACGTCTTCGGGCTGCTCAGTGCCCTCGGTGGCATGCGTCGGAAAGTCTGGGCCTGGCCGGTCGGACTGGTCGGCAACGCCCTGCTCTTCACCGTCTTCATGGGGGCGCTCTTCGACACCCCGAACCCCGTCAACCTGCTCGGGCAGGCCGGCCGTCAGGTCATGTTCATCATCGTGAGCATCTACGGCTGGTACCGGTGGACGCACCGGCCCGAGGACGCGACCACCGTGATCGACCCGCGCTGGGCCTCCTGGCGGACCCGTCTGCTGCTCGTCGTCGGCATGGTCGGCGGCACCGCCCTGCTGACCCCCGTCTTCCGCGCGCTCGGGTCGTACGAGCCGGTGTGGAGCGACGCGTGGATCTTCGTCGGTTCGCTGCTCGCCACCTACGGCATGGCGAAGGGGTGGGTCGAGTTCTGGCTCATCTGGGTGGCGGTCGACCTGGTCGGCGTGCCGCTGTTGTTCTCCGCCGGGTACTACGCCTCCGGGTTGATGTACGTCTTCTACGGCGTCTTCACGTTGACGGGGTTCTTCGTCTGGATGCGCCAGCGGGTCCGCCCGCCGGCGGCGCCGATAACCGTCGGCTGACCGCCGTGGCCGAGGCTCGCTGACGCGGCCGGGAGCACGGCCCCCGCTCTGGGACGAGACAAACGGCTCGCGATGCGCTGCAATGGTCGGATGGAACCCCTGCACGGCGAACGGGTCGAGGACGACGAGTCCCTCGCGGAGCGCACGGTGCGCGCGGCCATCCGCGCCTACCGGCTGCACCCGTTCGACGCCGTCGACGCGGCGGTGGTCGCCGAGGTGGCCGGCATCCCGCTCGAGACCGTCGAGCGGTTGTTCCCGACCTGGCACGCCCTGCTCCTGGTCACCTACGACCGGTGGGCGCAGCTGCGGGGGACCCGGCGGAAGAACCCGCCGACGTGCACCATCGAGCACGTCCGTCTGACCCTGGCCGAGGACGTCGCCGATCCCGGACTCGTCCGGGTCCTCGCGGGCCTGATCACCGTGGCCAGCTCGGAGTCCGGCTTCGCCGAGCTGTTCCGCAAGCGGTTCGAGGAGTACGCCGAGCAGCTGACCGTCGGGCTGCAGCGCGACTTCGACCGCGGCTCGGAAGAGGCCGGCATCCCCGCGTACCAGGCGGCGACCCAGCTGCTCTCGGTCTACGAGGGGCTGCAGATCCAGATGCTCGTCCGCCCGCACATCGACGTCCTGGTGGAGTTCGACCGCGCGGTGAACACGCTGCGCCAGGGATGGAAGCGGCACGCCGTCCCGTCGTGGGACCTCGACGAGGCACCCGTCCGCGTCTGACGCCGTGCGGCACCGACCGACGAGGTCAGCCCCGACGCCCCCGCCGCCACGACAGCACCTGCCGCACCGTCACCTTCGAGCCGTACTGCGCGACCGAGTGCCGGAACAGGTACTCCGCGAACCACAGCAGCAGACCGGCGACGACGAACACCTCGACGATGCAGACCACCGACTCCGTCACGGTGAGGGCCCCGACGGCGTTCCGCACCATCGCGGTGATCGGCGTGAAGGTCGGGAAGTACGTGAAGAACTGGGCGACGGGCGACGTCGGCGTCGTCATCACGAAGAACGCCGCGTACAGGGGGATGATCAGCGCGAAGATCGCCGCCGACTGCAGGGCTGAGGCGTCCTTGATCGACGGCACGGCGGCCCCGACGGCGACGAACAGCCCGGACGCCAGCAGCACCCCGCCGACGAGCAGCAGCGCTCCGGTCACCATCCGCCACGGGTCGACCGTCAGCCCACCGAGCTGCGACGACACCAGCGGCAGGGCGACGAGCAGCCCGACCAGGCCGGGCACGACGAACACGCTGACCTGCACGAAGCCGACGAGCAGCATCGCGATGACCTTGCCGCGGATCAGGTCGCCCGCGGTCACCGTGGTCAGGATCATCTCGGAGATCCGGTTCTCCTTCTCCTCGACCACGACGGTGACCATCCGTGCGGCGAGCAGGATGACGAGCCCGAAGAACGCGGCGACGAACAGGAACGGCGGCACGACGGACAACCAGCCCGGTGCGACCCGGCCGTCGGTGTAGGTGGTGACGTCGGTGGCGGGTGGACTGCGGAGCAGCTCCACGGTCTCGGGGTCGTCGACCGACGCGGCGACGCTCTGCTCGAGCACCCGCTCGGCCAGCGACGAGTACACGCCGTTGGCGAAGAGCCCGCGGTCGGCGGCGTCGACCCGGATGGCCGTCGTGGACGGCGACGACGGGAACGCGATGAAGGCGTCGAGGTCACCGGACCGGACGGCGGCGCGGTCGGCGGCGGCGTCGGTGGACGGCGTCCCACCCCACTTCGCGGCCACGGACTCCGACACCAGGCCGGACTCGTCGACGTAGTGGAACGGGGTCTTGGTGGCGGACGACCCGGACACCACGGAGTTCGTGCCGGCGGCCTGCCCGATGCCCACGAGCAACGACACGACCACGATGACGACCGGCAGCGCGAGGGTACCGATCCAGAACGCGGGCTTCTTCACCGCGCGGACGAACTCGAACCGGACGACCGTGCCGAGGCTGCTCATGCCGCTGCTCCGTCCGACGATGCAGCGGCGAGGGCGTCGTGCCCGTAGACCTGCACGAAGATCTCGTCGAGCGGGATCCGGCGCATCTCGAACGCCGTGACGTGCACCCCGGCCGCGACCAGTTCTGCCAGGACGTCCGCACCGTCCGGAGCAGCGGCCTGGGTCGGCACCAGGTAGGCGACGTGCCCCTCGTGGCGGGCGAGCCGGTACAGCGGCGACTTCGGCACGGGGCCGTCGAGCCCGACGCGGGCGACGGCGCCGCCGAAGGCGTCCTGCACGTCGGGCACGGATCCGTACGCGGCGGCCCGACCGTCCTTGAGGAGCAGGATGCGGTCGCAGAGCCGCTCGACCTCGTCCATGTGGTGTGTCACGAGGATCACGGTCGCGCCGTCGGCCTTCCGCTCGTCGACCAGGTCGAGCAGGAGCCGCCGGTTCACCGGGTCGAGGCCCTTGGTCGGTTCGTCGAGGATGAGCAGCCGTGGCCGGTCCATGATCGTGATGCCGAGCTGGACCTTCTGCTGCTGGCCGCCGGACAGCTTGTCGACGCGCAGCTTCGCGCGGTCGGCGAGCCCCACCCGCGCCAGGTAGTCCATGCTCCACGCGGTCGCCTCGGCACCGCGGAGCCCGCGCAGGCGCCCGAAGTAGGACATCACGTCGATGACGGACTCCTTGCGGTACAGCCCGCGTTCTTCGGGCAGGTAGCCGATGCCGCCGGTGGCCGGTCGGTAAGGACGGCCGTCGATCGTCAGCGTGCCCGCCGTCGGCGTGGTGATGCCGAGCAGGGCCCGGATCGTCGTGGTCTTGCCGGAGCCGTTGCTGCCGAGCAGCCCGAACGTCTCGCCGGGGGCGACGTCGAACGACAGCCCGTCGACCACGTTGCGGTCGCCGAACCGCATCACGAAGTCCTGCACGCTGATGCTCGCCCCGCTCATGCGGTGACCCTACCGGGACTTCCTTCCCAGAACGGCCGCGATGGGATGCGAGAACGGGTGTACCTGGTCAGAACTTCCGGCCCAGGACGCCCGTTTCCGGCAGGGACGCCGCGTTCCGCGGGGAGACGCGGGGAGACGCGGGGACGACGGACGGGAGGCGCGGTGCCAGCTGGCACCGCGCCTCCCGTCCGTCGTCCGGTCGCGCCCAGGGCGCGAGCGTCGCGTCAGGAACGCAACCAGGCCGTCCCCACGCCCGACAGGGCGCCGTCGACCACGGGGGCGGAGGCGAGCAGCAGCTCGCCGGCCGGCAGTGCGAAGGGCTCGTCGCCGAAGACCGTCACGCTCGTCCAGCCGTTCGGCCGACGGAACGCGAGCACGTCGTCGCGGCCGGTCTCGATCCACTCGAGCTGTTCCTCGGACTGCAGCTGGCCACGCAGGCCGAGCGCCTTCCGGTACAGGTTGAGCGTGGAGTCGGGGTCGGCGTCCTCGGCCTCGACGCTGGAGTCGGCGAACCACGCTGGCTGCGGCAGGTGCGAGCCGTCCGGACCGAAGCCGAACGACGTGCCGGTGCGCGTCCACGGGATCGGCACGCGGCAGCCGTCACGACCGACGTCGACACCCGGGTTGCGGAAGAACGCCGGGTCCTGCCGGTCGGCGTCCGGGACGTCACCGACCTCGTGCAGGCCGAGCTCCTCGCCCTGGTACAGGTAGGCGGAGCCGGGCAGGGCGAGCTCGAGCAGCGTGGCGGCCTGTGCGCGACGGAGGCCGAGCGACCGGTCGAGCGCGTCCTGCGAGCCGCCGGCGAGCAGCCAGGCGCTGCCCTGCTTGTCGGTGCCGCCGGCGCGGGGCGGCAGGGCGTAGCGGGTGGCGTGCCGGACGACGTCGTGGTTCGAGAACACCCACGTGGTCGACGAGCCGGACTGCTCGGCGAGGCCGAGGTTGAACTCGATGATCGTGCGGAACTGGCCGGCGTCGAAGTCGGCCTCGAGCAGGTCGAAGTTGAACGCCTGACCGAGTCCCTCGGCGCTGGCGTAGCGGGCGCGGCGGTGGGCGGGGACCCAGGCCTCGGCGACCGCGGTGCGGGCTGGCGTGTACTCGTTGAAGACCGTCCGCCACTCGGCGTAGATGTCGTGCACGTCGTCACGGTCCCAGAGCGGGTGCGTGCCGTCCTTCGGCATCTCGGCGAGCTCGGCCCAGGTGGGCAGGGTCTCGCCCAGGTCCTTCGCCAGCCCGTGGGCCACGTCGATGCGGAACCCGTCGACACCGCGGTCGGACCAGAAACGCAGGGTGTGCAGGAAGTCGTCACGGACCTCACGGTTCGCCCAGTTCAGGTCGGGCTGCTCCTTCGCGAAGCTGTGCAGGTACCACTGGCCGTCGCCGACGGCGGTCCAGGCCGGCCCGCCGAAGATCGAGATCCAGTCGGCGGGGGCTTCCTCGCCGGACGGCCCCGTGCCGTCGCGGAACACGTAGCGGTCGCGGGCGGGGGAGCCCTTGGGTGCTGCGAGGGCCTCGCGGAACCACTCGTGCCGGTCGCTCGTGTGGTTCGGGACGACGTCGACGATCACCCGGATGCCGGCGGCGTGCAGTGCTTCGACCATCCGGTCGAAGTCGTCGAGGGTGCCGAGGCGCGGGTCGACGTCACGGTAGTCGTCGACGTCGTAGCCGCCGTCGGCCAGGGCGGACGGGTAGAAGGGGCTGAGCCAGACGGCCTCGACGCCGAGCGAGGCCAGGTACGGCACCCGCTCGGTGATGCCGGGCAGGTCGCCGATGCCGTCGCCGTCCGCGTCGGCGAACGAGCGGGGGTAGATCTGGTAGACGCTGGCCTGGCGCCACCAGGTCTCGTCGTGCGAGGTGGCGGCGGGCTGGGCGAGGGTGTCGGTCACGTCGGGCCTTTCGTGGGTCGAGGGGTTCGTCGGGTTCGAGGGGTGTGTGTCGGTCGGGCCTGCACCGGCGATCGCGGCCGGGACCGCACCGGCGGTGTCGGTCGGGCCCGCACCGGCGGTGTCGGTCGGGCCTGCACCGGAGGTGTCGGTCACTTGATCGCGCCCTGGGTCACGCCGGCCATCACCCACCGCTGGGTGACGAGGTAGACGATGATCGCCGGGGCCATCGCCATCAGGTACGAGGCGAACGACACGTTGTAGTTGTTGCTGAACTGCGTCTGGAACATCTGCTGCAGCACCGGCAGGGTCTGCAGCGCCGGGTCGGAGGTGATCAGCGACGGCATCACGAAGTCGTTCCACGACGCGAGGAACGCGAAGATGCCGACGGTGGCGCTCATCGGTGCCAGCAGCGGGAACACGAGTCGCCAGAACACCTGCCCCGTGCTCGCACCGTCGATGCGTGCACTCTCCTCCAGCTCGGCCGGGATCGACCGCAGGAAGGCCGTGAAGAGCAGGACGCTGAAGGACAGCTGGAACATGACGTGCAGGATCGCGACCCCGAGCGGGTTGTCCAGGTGCGCGAGCCCGGTGAGCTTCACCTGCGACAGTGCGAGCACGGGGAACGGCAGGAACATCGCCGCGAGCAGGTAGAAGAACGACCAGCGGAACAGCCGTCGGTCCCAGTTCCGGGCGATCGCGTAGGCGGTGAACGAGGCGAGCAGGATCGTGCCGACGACGGTGATCGCGGCGACGAACACCGAGACCCCGAACGCCCGCGGGAAGTCGGTCAGCTGCCACGCCTGCACGAAGCCGTCGACGCTGAACGGTGCCGGCAGCGAGAACGCGTTGCCGTCGACGGCCTGGCCGGTGGTCTTGAACGCCATCGTCAGGGTGACGTACAGCGGCACGAGCACCGACAGCGCACACAGCACGAGGACGACCGTGACGGGCCAGTTGGAACGACCGCGGCCGGCCTTGCCCGAGCCGGAGGACCGGTCCGCGTCGACGGAACGGATGCTGCCGGTCGCGGTGGTCCCCGGTCGCAGGGGTGCTTGCAGGGACATCAGAGCGCTGCCTTCCCGCGGGTCGCCCGCAGCTGGATCACGGCGATGACGACCGCGATGACGAAGAAGATCGTGGCGTTCGCCATCTGGTAGGCGTAGTCGCCGCCGTTGAAGCCCTTGAAGATCGACATCGCGACACTGGTGGTCGAGGTGCCGGGGCCGCCGTCGGTCAGGCCGACGATGATGTCGTACGAGTTCAGGAAGTTCTTGAACCCGATGACCAGGTTGATCAGGATGTAGCCCGCCGTCAGCGGCGCGGTGATCGAGACGAGCTGCCGCCAGGCGCTGGCACCGTCGAGGGCGGCTGCCTCGTACACCTCGCCGGGGATCGAGAGGACGCCGGCGATGTAGATGAGGAGCGTCGACGGGATCGCCTGCCAGGCGGTGACGACCACGATCGCCAGCCAGGCCAGGTCGGGGTTCGCCAGGATGCTCTGCTCGAGCGGCCCGAAGCCGATCGCGGTGGCGAAGGCCGGCAGGCTGTTCGCGAACAGGAACGAGAACACGTACGCGATGACGATGCCCGAGATCACCATCGGCAGCACGAACACCGCACGCAGGGCGATCTTGCCGCGGATCTTCGACGTCAGCGCGATGGCGAGCAGGAAGGCGATCGCGTTCACGACGATCACGGTGACGAGCGAGAACCCCAGCGTGAACAGGTACGCCTGCAGGATCGCGGGGTCGGAGAACACCGCGATGTAGTTGGTGAGCCCGGTGAACCGGAACTCGCCGAAGCCGACGGAGTTCGTGAAGCTCAGCACTATGCCCATCACCGCCGGCAGCGTGATGGCGAGCGTGAAGAGCACCAGGGTGGGCAGCAGGAAGGCGAGGAAGAGCGGATCGACGCGGGGCTTGCGTCGTCCGTCCCGTCGTCCGGACTGGAGGCGCGGCGCAGCTCCGCCCCGTCGGCGTCGGGCCGCCGTCGTGACGGCTTCGGTGGTCGTGGTTGCCATGAGACGTCTCCTTACGCGGCCGTGCGGAGCGCGAGACGCGCCCAGTCGGCGTCGAGGGTGCGGAGCTGGCGCTGCGGGTCGCCGCCGAAGGCGATCGACTGCGCGTAGTTCGCGACCGGGATCTCGGCGGGGATGAGCTGCGATGCGCCGAGGTAGAAGGCGGCGTCGTCGTAGTACGACTGCATGCCGCGGAGGGCGGGGTTCGACGCCGGGGGAGCGTCCTTGCGCACACCGAAGCCGTTGTTGTCGGCGTTGTACCGGTCGTTGACCTTCGTGCTCATCAGGAACGACAGGAACTCGCGGGCGGCCTCCTGCTTGCGCGACGCCTCGGGGATCCAGAGCGCCAGGTCGACGTTCACGCGGACCTTGCGGTCGGCCGGGTCGTCGGTGACGGGCAGCGGGAAGGTGCCGAGGTCCATGTCCTTCGTGGTCTTGGCGATCTCGCCGAGTGCCCACGGTCCCTGCAGGTACATGCCCGCCTTGCCCTGGGCGAAGGCGAGGTTGCCGTCGCCGTACCCGCGGCTCGCGGCGCCGTCCTGGTGCCAGGCGCGGAGCTGCACCATGCGCTCCATCGGCTCCCGCAGGTCGCGCTCGAACGAGACGGCGGACCCCTTGCCGACGTTCGTGCCCTCGCGCCGGAGTGCCTCGAAGGTCGCCGGGGTGTCGATCATGCCGCCGATCGAGTAGTCGAACATGCCCTGGGCGATCGTCCAGTTGTCCTTGAACGTGCCGTAGATCGGGGCGATGCCGGCCCTGGTCAGGCGCTCGCAGACGTCGGCGAACTCGCTCCACGTCGTCGGGACCTCGAGCCCCTGCTGTGCGAAGAGCGCCTTGTTGTAGATCACCGACGCCGCGGTCACCGAGTACGGCAGGGCGCTCTTCCGGCCGGGGTAGTCGGCGGTCTGCTCCATGAGCGGCCACAGGTCGGGGTTGATGGTGTCGGCCTGCGGCAGGTCGGACAGGTCGGTCAGCGCGCCGTGCTCGACGAACGGCACGACCGAGAAGTTGTAGTTCCAGCAGCCGAGGTCCGGTGGCCGGTTCCGGACGAAGTTCGCGGACATGCTCGACGTCGAGTCGCGGACGACCCGGACCCTCGACTGGGTCTGGTGGAACTGCGCGATGACGTCGTCGAAGTAGCCGATGACCTCGGGCTTCGACACGTAGAACGTGATGGTCTCCGGCTTGGCGCTCGAGGACCCGATCGGGGCGCATCCGGCGAGCGCGAGGCCCGCCCCGATGCCGCCCGCTCCGAGCAGGAACCCGCGTCGGCTGACCGATGCTGCGCTCCTGGCGGTGGCGTGTGCTTGCACGTCGTCTCCGTCCGTCCGGACCCGGCGTCCCTGCCGTTCCGTCCCGCGAGCGGCTCCGATGCTGCCCACGGAACTAAATGTAGCGATAAAATCTAATTCCGCAAGGAACTCGTCGCGCGATAGGGTCACGACATGCCGCCACCCCGTGGAACGAGCGCAGAGACGCTGCTCGCGTACGCCTTCGACTCGTCGGCGTTCACCGCGACCGAGGCGATCGACGCCACCGGGCTGACCCGGTCCACCGTGCTGGGTGCGGCCGAGGAACTCGTGCGGCTCGGCTGGCTCCGCGAGCTCGACGACGCCCGGGCCGCGGGGGAGTACCGGATGGGACGCCCGGCACGCCGCTACGAGCTCGACACGGTCGCCGGGGTCGTCGTCGGTGTGGACGCCGGCCAGCACCGGGTCACCGCCTTCGTCGCCGACCTGCGCGGCACGGTGCTCGGTCGTGCCGAGGGGGCGCTCGGTGCATCGGGCCTCGACGTACCCGTTCGGCTGGGAGTCCTCGCCGACACTGTGGCCGCCGCCCTCGCCTCGGCCGGCGTCGACCGCGAACGGGTCCTGGTCACGGTCGTGGGCATCCCCGCACCGGTCGACGCCGCCGGTGCCTCGCCCGACGACGGCGGCTTCTGGGTCCGGATGAACCCGGGGTTCGCCGACGCCGTGCCGGACGGGCGGGTGCTGGTCGAGAACGACGCGAACCTCGCCGCGCTCGCCGAGCGGCCGTCCTCTGGTGACGCCTCGTTCGCGGCGCTGCTGTCCGGCGAACGCTTCGGCGCGGGCCTCGTCGTCGACGGGGTCCTGCTGCGCGGTGCCCACGGTGGTGCCGGGGAGATGCGGGTGCTCGAACTCGTCGAGGGTGTCGGGTCGTCCGACGGCATCGGCGCCGTCGCCCGCACCTTCGTGGCCGACGCCGTCGCCGCCGGGCACATCCCCGCCGACACCGCGCTCGCCACCGACGCCGCTCTGGTGTTCGCGGCCGCACGGAACGGCGACCCGGTCGCGCGCACCATCGTCGACCGTCTGGGCGATCGCCTGGCCCGCGTCTGCATCCTGCTCGCGAGCCTGCTCGACATCGACCGCGTGGTGGTCGCCGGCGCGATCGCCCAGCCCGCCGTCGCCGTCATCGACCGCGCGCGCGACCTGCTCGCGAAGGGACACTTCGACCCGGTGCCCGAACTCGTCGCGTCCTCGCTCGGGGCTGATGTCGTCGTGATCGGGGCCGTGGCCCACGCGGTCGACGCGGTGCGGGCCGACCCGTTGTCGTTCGCGCTCCGGCCCGCGCTCGCGTCGTGACGGCACGGCGCACCGGGAACGCTCTGATCTGACAGGATCTCATGGTGCACCGTCTCCGATCCCTCCCGATGCCCGTGTTGTTGCCGGTGCTCTTCCTGTTCGCGGGCGGACTCTGGTTCCTGATCGGGATGTTCGTCTCCCCTCGAGACATGTCCCTGCTCGGGCGAGCGATCGGCGCGGTCTTCTACGCCGGCGCGATGACGGCGTTCTTCGGCGTCTGGATCAGCCGCGCTCGTCGGCGAGCCGGCGGCACGACGCAGTTGACGGACGTGCAGCGCGGGCTGAAGCGTGGCGAGGTGCCCGAGGACGCCGATCCCGCCACATGGACCGCCACGGTCGACGAGCACCACCGACAGCTGCGGCGGAGCCTGTGGTTCGGACCGGTCGTCTTCGGCGTCATGATCGTGCTCGCGCTCTGGCTCGCCCTGACCTCGACGCCCTGGTGGTGGTTCGGGGTGGCGTTCTTCGTCGGGTTCCTGCTGTTCTCGGTGATCACGACGCCCCGCGCGCTCGCGAAGGCCGAGGTCGTGCGCGAGGAGCTCAGTCGCCGGGCGACCGGACGCTGACGCGGATCCAGCGCATCACCTCGGCAGCGGGATTTCCCGCTCGCGGTCCCACGGTTCCGTCCAGCCGAGTCGGTCGAACAGTGCATCCAGCAGCATCGCGGTGAAGCCCCACACCAGGTGCTCGTCGCCGTCGGCCTCGACGGTGAACGCCGGTCCGCGCCACTCCTGACCACCGCGGCGGATCACGGTCACACCGCGGTTCGCCGGGTGGAGCAGGTCGGCCACGGGCACCCGGAACACCGCCGCCGACTCGTGCTCGTCGACGACGCGGATCGGTGAGGGGTCGCGCCACCAGCCGATGACGGGTCGGACCAGGTGGTTCGAGAACGCCAGGGGCACGGCGGGCAGGGCGCCGAGCACCTCGACGCCCGCGGGGTCGAGCCCCGTCTCCTCCTGTGCCTCGCGGAGTGCCGCGGCGACGGCGTCCGCGTCACCGGGGTCGATGCGTCCACCGGGGAACGCGACCTCGCCGGCGTGCGCGCGCAGGGTCGTGGCCCGCGCGAGGAGCAGGACGTCGAGGTCGCGGGGGACCCCGGGTGCCGCCGCCGGTCGGTCGCTCGGCGTGTGGTCGAGCGCACCGAAGAGCATCAGGACCGCGGCCCGTCGTGGCGAGGCCGTGCTGCCGGGTTCGACGAGCGGCCCACCGTCACCCCAGCCGTCCGCTGCGACCGCCGCGAGTGCAGCGCGTACCGATCCGTCGTGCGTCACCCGTTCACCCTAGGTGCGCGCGACCGAGCGGTCCGCGACGGCACGCATCGGAGGCTTCGCTGGGTGTCGGTCGAGTGGGGTCTGAGAGCCCCACAGGTGGGAACTGTGCGAACCGGAAGCGCCTCGGTGCCCCGTTCGCAGCGGGCCGCCGCCACGATTGCACCGTCCGCCGGGAGGCTCCATGTTCCACGATCTGCTCCGACCCCTGTTCCACGTCGCCGTCGTCGCGCCGTCCGTGCTCGTCCCGGTCGACGTCGCCGCCGGGCTCCTCACCGTCGCCGCGCTCCTGCCGGCGTTCGGTCCTCGCTCCCGCCATCCGGTCCGGGGCCTGGGCTGGCGGCTCGGCGCCGTGGCCGTCGGCGCCGGGATCGGCCTCGTCGCGGTGTGGTGGTTCGGGGACGTGCAGGACCTGTACGGGGTGTCGTTCACCCCGATCACCCGGATGTGGGTCGCTCTTGCCTTCGGCGGTGTCGGACTCCTCGTCGTGACGGTCGTCCAGGGTGGCTGGCTCCGTCGTGTGCTCGGCGTGCTCGCGGCGGTGGCGGTGGCACTGGCCGCTGTCCTCGGCGTCAACGTCGACTTCGGTGCCTACCGCACGATCGAGCAGGCCGTGACGACCGATCCGTACCCGTCGGGTCCGCTGGGACACGAGACGGGGGTGGGGCGCGCCTCCAGTCCGGTGGTCGACCCGGCCACCTGGCGGGCGCCCGCCGACATGCCGCGACGCGGGAAGGTGCTCTCGGTCACCATCCCCTCGACCGTCTCCCACTTCCACGCACGGTCAGCGGTGGTGTACCTGCCGCCGGCCGCCCTGACCGAGCGACCGCCGACCCTGCCGGTCGTGATCAGCCTGGCCGGGCAACCCGGGCAGCCGAGCGACATGTTCCAGGCGGGCCGACTCGGCGCGGTGATGGACGCGTTCGCCGAAACCCACCACGGACTCGCCCCGATCGTCGTCGCGCCGGATCAACTCGGGGCGCCGGACCGGAACCCGATGTGCGTCGACTCGTCCCTCGGCCGTTCCGCGACGTACATCATGACCGACACCACGAACTGGATCCGGCAGCACCTGCGCGTCGGGGCAGCGCCCTCTGCCTGGGGCATCGTCGGGTTCTCACAGGGAGCGACGTGTGCCATGCAGTTCTCCACCGCATACCCGGACGTGTTCGGCACGACCTTCGCGATCTCCAGCGAGCTGGCACCCCTGAACGGTTCCGCCCAGCACAGCATCCGGTACGGGTTCGGTGGCTCGGCCTCCCGGTACGCCGCGGCGGCACCACGGGCGATCATGCGGGCGCACGGGCCGTACCCCCGGCACCTGACCGTCTTCGCCTACGGCAGCGAGGACGAGCCCTACGTCGCCTCGACCACGGCGCTCCGCACGGCTGCGGACGCGGCCGGCATGCGGACCCGGCTGTTCGTGTCCGAGGGCTCTGCCCATGACTGGAACACCGTCCGCTACGCCCTGCGTGTGGGGATGCCCGGCGTCATCGCGCACCTGGGCCTCCGGTGAGCGCGGTGGTCGCGGCCCTCGCGTGGGCGCACCCGAGACGGCTCGTGCCGGCAGCCCGTCGGTACCCGCTGACGAGCGTCGTCTCGGCCCTGACGATCGTCGCCGGCGTCGCCGCAGTGGTGCTCAGGTGCCTCGGCACGAAGGACGGTCGGACGCTCGACACCCTGGGCGGGACGATGGGTCCGCTCGGCGTGGTCGCGGTGACGAGCAGCGTCGTCGGGTTCCTCGTCACCTTCGTCGCCGTCGTGGTGTGCACCGCGGCGTCCGAACGGCTGCTCGGCTGGCGACGCACCCTGCTCGCGATGGTCGTCACGACCGTGGTGGGCACCGGGCTCGGTGCCCTGCTGCAGCTGTTCGACGGCGCCCCGGCGGACCGTGGCTTCCTCGTGCACCTGGGACACGTCGGCCCCTGGACCTGGATCGTCGGGACCGTCGTCACCGCGAGTGCGTTCGCCGGCGCGCTGTGGCGACGCCGCATCCGGGTGGTGTCGATCGCCGTCGTCGCGGCACTGCTGCTCTACGCCGGACACGCGTCCGACCTGCACGCGGCGCTCGCCCTGCTCGTCGGCCTGGTGCTCGGCCGCGTGCTGCGACGCTCACCGGTGCGGAGCGGCTGGACCCGGAGTTCCTCACGCGAGACCCGGGTGCTGCTGGTGGCCGCGGTGACCGTGTCGGCCGTCGGTCCCGTCCTCGCGCTCGTCACCGGTGCCCAGTTCGGGCTGCTCGCCCCGCTCGCCGTGGTGCTCGACACCGGGCCGACCGGGCGGATGCCGCACTGCTCGGTGACCGGGGTGACCGCCGGTTGCGTCCGGGCGCTCGCCGCGGTGCACCCGCACGGCCTGTTCCACTCGCTGCTGGCCGTGATGCCGCTCGTGGTCCTGGCGGTCGGTGCCGTGGGTCTCCGACGCGGCAGCCGGTTCGCACTGTGGCTCGTCGTGACCGTCGACCTGGTCACCGGCGTCGCGACCGCCGTCTCGTACGGCGTGCTGCCCGAACGCCACCACGCCGTCGTGCAGCGCCTGGCGTCGGACCACCTCGCGGTCTCGCTCTCGATCGTCGCGTCCGTGCTGGTGCCGGTCGCAACGGCGGTGGTGCTCGTCCTGCGCCGCGCGGACTTCCCGGTCCGGACCGACCGGCGACGTCTGCTGACCTTCGTGATCACGGTCGCAGGCTCGGCCGTGGTGCTCGCGGTCGTCGTCGTCGGTGTCGCCGTGGCTTCGGGCGACAGCGTGCGCGAGCCCCTCCACCTGGCGCTCGCCGTGCTCGGTCCGATCGCCCCCGTGACCCTGCCCACGCACCTGGCGCAGGCCGAGCCGGCGCTGCGGTTCGTCGTGGGCGCCTCCGGCCCGCTCCTGTGGCTCGCCGTGGCGATCGCCGCGGTCCGGCCGACCGGGGCTGGACGCTCGGACAGCGACCTCGACGGGCAGGACGCCGCCCGGGTGGCAGCTCGTGCCCTGCTGGTCGCGGGCGGTGGTGACACCTTCGGGTGGATGACCACCTGGCCCGGCAACGAGTACTGGTTCACCGAGGACGGCCGCGCCGGTGTCGCCTACCACCGGACCGGCAGCGTCGCGGTGACGACCGGCGGCCCCTTCGGACACGAGGACGCGCGGCTCGCGGCACTCGAGGGCTTCGCCCGGGCCGCGGACGACCACGGGTGGACGCCCGTCTTCTACGGCATCGACGCCACGCTCGGCACGGCACTCACACGACTCGGTTGGACGACGCTCCCCGTTGCCGAGGACGCCGACCTCGACCCGCGCACCTGGACGACCTCGGGCAAGCGCAAGCAGGACGTCCGCACGGCCGTCAACAAGGCTGCTCGGTCCGGCACCACCGCACTCTGGTCGGACTGGGCCTCGCTGCCCGGCTCGGTCACGCGCCAGATCGAGGCGATCTCGGAGGAGTGGGTCGCCGAGCGCGAACTGCCCGAGATGGGGTTCACGCTCGGCGGGATCGACGAGATGCGCGACCCCGCCGTCCGGGCGCTCGTCGCCCTGAGTGAGGACGGCACGGTGCTCGCCGTCACCAGCTGGCTGCCCGCGTACCGTGCCGGGCAGGTGGGCGGGTGGACGCTCGACGTGATGCGTCGTGCGCCGGACGCCCCGAACGGTGTGATGGAGTTCCTGGTCGCGAGTGCGGTCGACCGGATGCGCGCCGACGGTGCCGAGCGGCTCAGCCTGTCCGCCGCCCCGCTCGCGTCGTCGGCCGAGCCGCAGGGTGCCGGTCGGAGCGGCGTCGAATCGGTCCTCGACGTCGTCGGTGGTGCGCTCGAGCCGGTCTACGGGTTCCGCTCCCTGCTGCGCTTCAAGGCGAAGTTCGGCCCCGACCTGCACCCCCTGGTGATGGCGTACCCGGACCCGGTCGCGCTGCCCACGATCGGCGTCGCGATCGTCCGCACCTACCTGCCGGGGTTGTCGCTCCGCCAGGCGGTCGCGATCATGCGCGAGCGGCGTCCGGCGCAGGGGGCCCGGGCCGAGCAGCCGGCCGCACGCGTCGGCTGACGGGTCCGCAGCGCTATCGGTAGGTTCGGAGCATGGGAACCGAACGGGCCGACGAACCGGCCGTGGACGAGCACGACCCGTACGAACGCCGCCCCGGTTACGTCACGAGTGGCGACGGCCGGACGGACCGGATGACCACGGACATGTTCGTGGGCGTCGCGGTCGGGTTCGTCCTGGTGATCGTCTTCGGGTTCTTCCAGCTCGTCGAGTGGATCGCGATCGGAGCGGCCGTCGTCATCGGCGCAGCGGTGTGGTTGGTCCTGCGCGGTCGGCGACGGCGTGCGGATCGCCGCGCGGGTCGATCACCGGACGCCGTCCCTCGTGCCCGGGACCGGGCGATCGCCGAGGCCAACGGTGGCCGCCGGTTCTTCGTCGCCCAGAACCCGGTCGTCGTCATCGTGATGGGCGCGATCTTCATCGGTGTCGCGGTCGCGCCGCTGCTGTTCGGCGGGTTCTCCGTCGGCCGGGTCGTGACCGGGGTCGTCGTCGTCGCGAGCGGCGTCCTCTGCATCGTGCAGGGGATCGGCACCCTGCAGGTGCGTCGTCGGGAGCGCAGCGACGGCTGAGTCGCGGTCGTCGGCCCGGGAGGGGAGCATCCGCGTGCCCCGCGGGCCAATGTGCTCGCCACCGTGACTGCACTGCACGCCGGGCGACGCTTCGGCGCGACCCGAGGCGAATTCGCCCTCCTGATGACCGTGACCGTCGTCCTCGGACTCGTGGTCCCGGCCGGCGGGCTGCTCGCCGCGTTCGGCTCGCTGCTGACCGGCGTCCGGAATGACCGTCGCCGCGTCCGTGCCCTGTTCATCGTCGGCCTGAGCCTGTCGGTGCTGCAGGTCGCATTCGTCGCCTTCTCGCTCTGGGGTCCGACCCAGGTCTGCGTGTCGACGAACGGTGGCCCCGAGACCTGCCAGACGTACTGGCCCTGGGAAGGCTGACGCGCCGTCGATGTGACCTCGGGACGGATGGGCAGCTCATCTGATCGAGCCTGTTGCACCACGGCTGGACCGACGGCCCGGCCGTGCCCGAACTGCCCCAGGACGAAGCAGCGCGGAGGACGCTCGGCGACCTCGATGTGCCCGGACACCTCGATTTCGACCCCTGGCGGAAGTCCGACGCAACCGAGGAGACAGAGTTCGATCGTGCAGCGCCCGGTTCCGTAGCTCGATCGGTCAGGGAGCGTGCTCACCACGAGCGACCTCGAACGCATCGAAGCTGCCTCCCCGCACGGGGTGGCTGTCGGCACTCGCAACACCGAAGCAGGAATGGCACGCGACCGCGGCTGACCCGACGCGAGTCAGGGCGGGGCTTCGCGGGACCAGTAGTCCGCGCGGACCACGAGGAGCTCCCCCTGGACCTCCGAGGTCAGGTTGACGACGCGGGGATCCCACAGCGTCCCGGGCCGTCTCGCGAGCGGCTCGGTGCCCAACGCCGTCGACAGTTCGGACGGGCTCACCCCCGTCGGTGGCTGCACGGACACGACCGACCAGCATCCACCGGATGCGCACTCCTTGTCCTCGTGGACCACCTTGCTCCCGGCAGGCAGGGTGATCGACGACGACGTCGGCACGTCGCCTTCCGTCGCCCCCGCGAACAGCAGTGCGGCGCGCAGTCCGATGAACAGGACGGCCGCGGCACCCAGGATCAGAACGGTCACGACGATCGCTCGTCGGGTGTTCGTCCGGTGCCTGGTCACCTCCGCAGCCTAGGCGGCGGCTCGGGCGGACCACCGGATGTCAAACCGTCGGTGCCGCTGACACCGCGACCCGGCGGCGCTCCATGAGCCGCCACGATCCGCCGAGCAACGGTGTGAGCGTCACGACGGTGTAGAGGACCGCGATGCCGGCGAAGGTGGCCTGGACCCCGACCCCGTCGGCGGCGAGCCCGGCGAGCAGGCCGCCGACGGGGATGCCCGCCCACGCGCCGGCACCGAGCAGTCCGAACACCCGCGCACGCATGTGCTCGGGAATGCGCTCGAGCTCCACGGCGCCGAGGATCGGGTTGATCGAACCTGCCGCGAGACCGGAGAGCGCGGCGGACGCGAGCATCCACGGCAGGCCGAGCCCGAGCGCCGGGACCACGAGGGACGGCCCGCCGGCGAGCACGAAGCACAGGGCGAAGACCACCCGCCGCGGCACGCGGTGTGCCACGTACCCGAAGGCGACGGAGCCGAGGAACGCTGCGCCCCCGAAGACGCCGGTGACGAGCCCCAGTGCCTGCGCGCCACCCAGCTGCTCGTCGGCGTAGAGCGGCAGGAGTGTCGTCGAGCGTGCGGCGTCGAGCAGGTTCGTCACGAGCACCAGCGCGACGACGAGCCGGAACAGTGGGTCGCGGACGCAGAACCGGAACCCGTCGGCGATGTCGCGCCAGTACCCTTGCGACTCCACGGGTTCGGAGGACTCGACCGGTGCCGCCGCACCGCGGACCGTGAGTGCCATGAGCAGCGCGGACGCCCCGAAGGCGATCGCCACGCAGGCGAGAGCCGGCATCGGACCGAGGACGGCGACCAGGGTTCCCCCGAGTGGCGCACCGATCAGCACCGACAGCCGTGAAGAAGCCTCGAAGTGGCCGACGGCGCGTTCGAGCGGGACATCCGCCGCCGTCGCGAGCCCCGGGAGGAGCACACGTCGCGCGGACTCGCCGGGGGTGTCGAAGAGGCCGCTGACGAAGACGAGCGCGAGGAGTGCCCAGAACGGCAGACCGACGGTCCAGGCGAGCACCGGCATCGCGAGCAGGGTGAGCCCGCTGATCACGTCGGATGCGACGCTGGAGCGGACGAAGCCCACCCGCTCCACGAGAGCTCCACCGAACGGGCCACCGAGCACGATCGGCACCGTCGCCATGAACGCGGCGATGCCGACGTCGGTCGCGGACCCGCCACGCGAGAGGACGGCGAACGGCACGGTGATGGTGGTGACGACGTTCCCGATGCGCGACACCACCTGCACCGCGAGCAGTGCGCGCAGTTGCGCGCGGGGGCTCAACCGCGCGGCCATCGGTACGCCTGGTTCAGCACGAAGACCTGCTCGGACCCGTCGCCGGTGCGGTGGACGGCGGCCACGTCGGCCCAGCGTTCCACGACCCCGCGGAGTTCCTCACCCATGTCCTGGAGCTCGGCTGCCGTGAGCCGGAGCACGCGGTCTGCGCTCGAGGACGCTGCCACCCATTCGCGGCCGAACGTCGGTGCATGGTCGACGAAGGCTTCGTAGTTCGCGGCGTACACGCGGGCGACGGCGTGGTCGAGGGCGTTCGCGGCGAGCAGCCGCTCCGGGTCGTCCAACGCGTCGGCGAGCTCCCAGACGGAGGCGTCGTGCGCGGCTCGCCACCAGCGCTCGCGGCGGTCCGTGCCAGCGTCCGGAGCGGGTTCGATGAAGCCCGCGGCAGCCAGCCGGGTGCAGTGGTAGCTGATCGTGCCCGGAGCCTCATCGATCACCTCGCCGATGGTCGCAGCGGTCTGCGCGCCGTTCGCGCGCAGCAGGCCGAGGATGCGCAGCCGCGTCGGGTGGGCGAGGGCGCGCATCTGGGCGGGGTCGTCGATCCGTCCGTGGGTCACGGGACGACCGTACATGCACAAGAGATGTTGTGCAATCGGTCTCGAGGTGAGCCTGACGGCCGTGCAAATCGGATGACGCTCCGTGCCCCGGACAGCGGTGGCCGGAGTGCGTCCTCCGCACCTTGTGGCCCTCTCATGGTGCGAGGCGCTCCACCGGCCTACCGTCTACTTGTCAGACGATCGTCTGGCGAACAGGCTCTCTGGAAGGAACCGCTCCATGCGTCACGCTCCTCGCCTCCGCCGAACCGGTGCCCTGCTGATCACCAGTGGCGTCCTGACGGCGGCATCGCTCGCTGTCGGGGCGGCCGGGCCTGTCTCCGCGGCGACCACCGACGGTGCAGCGCCCGTCGGGTCTGCGGTCGCAGTGTCCTCGTCGCCCGGCCGGACGGACTACGTCGCCCTCGGGGACTCGTACGCGGCGGGCTTCGGGGTGGCCCCCTACAGTGCGACCCCTGCGGTCGGCTGTCTCCAGTCCACGACCGACTACCCCCACCAGGTCGCAGCCTCCCTGGGGCTGCGACTCGACGACCGAACCTGCACCGGCGCCACCACCGACAACATCACCCGGTTGCCACAGTCGACCGGTGCCGGACGTGGAACCGCACCCGTCCAGGCCGATGCGCTGTCGAAGGACACGGACCTCGTCACCGTGTCGATCGGCGGGAACGACCTCGGGTTCACCGACCTCATCGCGAACTGCCTCGCGCTCACGAAGGACGGTCCGGTGTTCTCGGAGATCCACGGCAAGACCTACGACCACTGCAAGGACTACTACGCACCGGTCGTGCACGGCGTCGAACGGGATCGTCTCGCAGCGCGCATCCGCACCGTCGTCGCACCTCGGCTCGCGTCGACGTTCCGCGTGATCGCGCAGCGCGCCCCACGGGCGAAGGTGTTCGTCGTCGGCTACCCGATGATCGCGCCGAGCTCGGCACGGTCCCCGAAGGGATGCTTCTCGAGCCTCCTCGGTGATTCCGGACTCGAACCGCCGTTCCCGCAGAACGCGTTCCCCTTCACCGCCACCGACACCGCCTACTTCCACCGCACGCAGAACGCGCTCGACGGAGCGGTCAAGGCTGCGGCGAAGGCTCGTGGCTTCACCTACGTCTCGACGCTGCGGGGTTCCGCCGCGCACACGCCCTGTGCAGCGTCGGGTTCCGCATGGATCTCGGGACTCACCCTGACCGACCACGGCACCGCCGCCGACAGCGCACCGCTGTCCGGGACGAAGTACCGGATCCTCTTCGGTGCACTCCACCCGAACGCGGCCGGCATCGCGTACCTGCGTGACCAGACCAAGGCCGCGATCGTCGGATCGCGCTGACACTCCAACGGCGGATCTGGTCGCGTCGTCGACGCGACCACCAGACGGACGGGAGGCCCGGTGCCAGCTGGCACCGGGCCTCCCGTCCGTCGCTCCTGGACTTCCGGGCGGGCTCGTCTTCCTGCGGAAGCTCGTCCGGCGGATCGCGGGCCGGCGGGCCCTTCGCGCGGAACACGACGATGACGAGTGAGGCGCCGCGGCGAGGGGCAGCGGTCGATCCCTCGGCGCGTGGAAGCAGTAGGTTCGGCACGTGGACGTCGTGAGCGCGAAGGTGTTGGGCACCGCCGCCATCGTGTCCGGACTGGTCTTCATCGCGACGTCCATCGTGCGTCTGAGTCGTCCGGACCTCGACGTGTTGCTCGTGGTCCTCAACATCGTCCTCGGCACCCTCCTGCTGGCCACCGGCTTCAGGCTCTGGCGGTCGGCGCTTCGACGAACGAATCGCTGACGTTCGGTGATCGGCGGTTGGGGACGGTGACAGCATCAACCGAGGGCGCAGCCCTCCGGTACAGCGGGCAGCGCTTCGTGTCGTTCCGGGCGAACGGTGCCGACTTCCGCTGGATCGACGTCCTCACATTCGACGCGGCCCGCACGGCTTCCGACGAAGAACTGCTCGCTGCCCTGATCGGGAACCCTTGGTACTCGGACACCTACGCGGGACCGCGCGAGGGGGAGCCGGAAGCAGGAGAGATCCACGGCCCGTACCTCCTCGCCCACATCACGGTCCCCGCGTTCCGGCGTCGCGAGCGCAGAGCAGTCGCGGACCGGATCTGGGCGTGGGCCCTGAGAGAGGGTGACCTGCCCCCGGAACTGCTCTCGGCGATCGGGGCGGAGACACGGGCGATCGAGGCCGGGGACTCGGATGTCTGGGAGCTTCCAGACCTCGGAGCCGGTGCTCTCCACGAGTGGGGAGGGGTCGTCGGAGCGGCGGGATTCATCGAGTTCGTCGCCGTGTCCAGGAAGCACGGTGTGCTGACGCTCCTCGTCGCCAGTGACGATTGAGCGTTGCAAGTTCGCTCGGGCGGAGGCGATCCACGTCCTTTCGTCCGCATGGGACTGTTCAGCGGTCAGATGAGCAGCCCGATGGTGAGCGCGACGATCCCGCCCGCCGTGAGTAGTGCTGGTCCCGCGACCCGGCCGGGAGCGGGCTGTTCCGTCGTACGTGCGAAGAAGGCGGCGACGAGCATCGACGTCGCGCCTCCGTAGATGAGCACGAAGGCTTCGGGGAAGAAGCCGATGATGTGGACCACGAGCCCGGCGAAGATCGTCGATGCCGACGTGAACAGGTGGGCTCTGGAAGCTGCTGGGAGCTCAGGCACTGCTCGTGTTCTGAGGAACAGACCGACCAGGCACCAGATCGAAGCGGTCGCGAAGAGCGCGCCGCTGATCGAGACGATCGCGGCTCCGATCACGTCGAGGTTCACGCGTTACTCCTTTCCGGTACAGCCGTGTTCGGGTGTTCCGAACCAGGCGGAGAGTGCCTCTGTGAGGGAGGCGGGGTCGGTGTGTGACCAGGCGACGAATCCGTCGGGACGGATCAGCATCGAGGTCTGTTCGTGCGTCGTGGCCAGCGGCACGTGGTCGACGCGGTCGTCCCACGGGGCGATGGTGTCGTGGTGTCCGCCCGTCGCGTCGAGCAGGATCGGACGGGCGGTGCGGAGCAGTTCCGGGATCCTGCGGACGGCCCCGTCGACGAGCTCGACCGTCGTCGACGGCGCGAACCGTCCGGTGGGACCGTCGGGGTCCATGCAACCCATGTCGTAGCGAACGTCCGACCCGGCGAGGAGGTCTCCGATGCGCTGCACGGTGGTCGTGTCTGCGAGCATCTCGGCGAAGAGGTCGCGGAGGGCGGTGACGTCCGAGCCGGGCGCCATGAGCGCGGTCTGCGCCTGGGTCTGCATGAAGACGCGTTGTCCGAGCGGGCGGCGCTCGGTTTCGTAGGTGTCGAGCAACCCCGCTGGAGCCCAGCCGTGGAGGGCGGCGGCGAGTTTCCAGGCGAGGTTCGCCGCGTCCTGGAGTGCGAGGTTCAGGCCGGGTCCGCCTGCGGCGGAGTGCACGTGTGCGGCATCGCCGAGGAGGAAGACCCGCCGGTCGCGGTAGCGGTCAGCGACGCGTGTGTTCCGACCAGTCAGCCGGCGCAGCAACGTCGGCTCGTCGGCGGCCGGCGCGTCGAGGTCGAGGCGGACGCCGAGGACGCGCTCCAGGCTGTCCTCCATCTCGGTCAATGTCATGGCTGCTCCCTCACCGGGGAAGCTGCGGTCAGGCTGGTCCTCCCATTCCGCGGTGTAGACCAGCGGGTGCGCCGGGTCACGGAGGGCGATGGTGACGACGCCGGTCTCAGTGCGGTGGAAGCTCTCGGCGATCTCTCCCAGACCCGCGACGTGCACGTTCCCGGGGCCGGCGGGCGTCAGCTGCGCAGTTGGTGCGATCAGGGCTGTGCGGTCCACGATGTGGTGGTCGGTGTTGCCAGGGAAGCCGATACCGGAGCGCTTCCGAACAGTGCTTCGCGCCCCGTCACTGCCCACGAGGTACTGCGCCGACACGGTGCTCGCAGCTCCGGTCGCGACGTCGACGACGTCGACGGTGACGGAGTCGTCGTGTTGGGTGAAGGAGCGCATCTCGACGCCGCGACGGATCTCGACACCGAGTTCTGCTGCGCGGTCGTTGAGTACGCGCTCGAGGTCGCGCTGGTTGATGTGGAGCAGGTACATCGGGTTGTGGTCGCCGAGCACATGGAGCGGAAGGGGCAGTGCTCCGAAGAAGAAGCGCGGCGCAGGCGCCGGGACGGACGTCCCGGTGCACCGCTCGAACAAGCCGCGGTGGTCGAGGAGCCGGACGACCTGTCCGGTCAAGCCGTGCGCTTTGTCCCACTGGTTGATCTCGGGGAGGCGTTCGACGACGAGGGGGTTCGCACCCGCGAGCTTCAGCTCGCAGGCGGCGAAGACGCCCACGGGTCCGCCTCCGACGATGACGACGTCGTACATGACGATCTTCTTCCTGACGATGTTCGTGGAGTGCGTGGTCAGCGAAGCTGGTCGAAACCGTCGCCGAGGAGTCGGAACGCATCGCGCAGGAACGGCTGCAGTGGTTGCGGCTCTGCGCGCGCCGCCCAGGCCTCCAGCGTCGTCAACAAGGTCGACAGCGCCGCGGCGGACACCAGACCAGGCACGGGGTCATCCGGTGCTGCGTCACTGCGGGTCGCGATGGCGGCCGTGAACACGGTGTTCGCTGCGCGGGCACCTCGGTCGACGGCGGACTGCATGCCTGGAGTCGACAGCACTGCGAGCAGTCCGCTCTGCTCCTCCTGCGAGGGGGTCGTCGTCTCTTCCGCCTCGTACGGAGCGAGCAGCGCCTCCGTGACGGCAGTCCACAGCGGCTCCGCGCGTGGCCGCTGCAGCAGATCGACGGCCGCCGTGCGCACGCGTTGCACGTGGCGGTCCGCGATCGCGTCTTCCTTGCTCGAGAAGTAGTTCCCGAACGTCCGCCTCGACACCCCGACCTCGCTGACGATGTCCTCGACACGGATGTTGTCGAGCCCCCGCTCCCGGGCGAGCAGCACTGTCGTCACGCTCAACGCGTCACGGATCGCTGCCTTCTTCTGCTCACGGAACGAGACCTCGTCTGTCATGACGCCAACCTAGGACATATTTGCCCAATGGGCAAGTTTACTCAATGGGCAACTATTGCTGTCGGGAGCATCGGTTCACGGCCGACGAGCGAGGTCCGGCTCCGCGCTCCAGCGGGCTCTCGGGCTGCCATGGTCGAACCACGGAAGCGGATCGGCCGGCGGGACGGCCATCGGCATCGTCGTCACGGTCGTGTGCGGCGCCGTGCTCACGGGGGTCCGTCGGGCGCTGCGGCGAAGAGCTCGCCGGGACGAAGAGGGGCCCGCCCGCCGAAGAGGCCCAGGTCGGAACCAACAGCGGCAACGCCGGCGCGAACTCCGAATCGGCGTTGCTGGATACCGCAAGATCGGTGAGGAACCGTCGTGTGGGCTGACGGTCCGGCAGTACGGTCCGGGAACAGCCTGACCCGAGGCTGCGAGAAGCCGACCCGAAGGCGACCCGATGGACAACGGTGACGAGCGACGGCCTGGCGCCCTCGCGTTCAAGAAGCATCTCGGGCTCCGCCGAGTCCGTGCTGAGCCAGTCCCGTTGCAGCTCGGTGTGGCGCGCGTGGGGCTCTTCCTCGCCAGCAGGAGTGTTCCGATGGAATGCGGATCCACGTGCACGATCGGCCCGCGATCCCTGCCGGCCGCCGGGATCGCGGATCTCGAGCGACGCGACGCAGAGCTCGACGAACGCGGCGGGTTCGAGGCACAGCTCGCCGAGGTGCTCACGGAGTCGTGGCCTCTCGTCGTCGAACTCGCTGCAGAGGAGCTGGCGGCGGACACCATCGTCATGCCCGTCGTCGGTGATCGTGTCCACTACAGCCGGGGGTCCGGGCACCTCGTCGGGCTGCAGGGAGTCGTCGTCGCGTGCGATGACGGACGAGCTCTGCCGCGCGGGCTGCGGTACGTGCAGCTCGACGGCGAGGCGTGGCCGATCGTCGTCGCGATGGCGTCCCTGGACCGGATCTAGCCGATGCTGCGACCCGGGTCCGGCACGAGCGCCCCGGTGCGCTCGTGCCGGAGCCGGCGTCACACGGCCGGCCTGAGGAGGCGACCGGTGAACTCGCGCAGGGCCCGCACGGCCCGCTGCGACAGCGTCGCGTCGGGCATCATGCTCGTCGATCCGTGGAACGCTCCCGGCCACACGTGCAGTTCCGCCTGGACCCCTGCCGCCCACAGTGCGCTGGCGTAGGCGACGGTCTCGTCGCGGAACACCTCGGTGCTGCCGCAGTCGATGTAGGCGGGCGGGAGTCCGGCGAGGTCGGTCGCGCGGCCGGGTGCGGCGTAGACGGACACGTCCTCGCCACCCCGCCGGTCACCGAGGTAGGCGTTCCAGCCGAACCGTGTCATCTCCCGGTCGGCGACTCCGACACCGTCGAACTGCCGAGCCGACAGGGTCGCGTCGCGGTCGTCGAGCATGGGACTCACGAGCACCTGGCCGATGACGCTCGGCCCCTGCCGGTCGCGGGCGAGGAGGGCCGTGCCGGCAGCGAGACCGGCACCGGCGCTCTGCCCCACGAGCACGATGCGCTCCGGGTCGATGCCGAGTTCGTCGGCGTGCTCGGCTGCCCATACGAGACCGGCGTAGCAGTCCTCGACCGGGTAGGGGTCCGGGTGTTCCGGCGCCAGGCGGTAGTCGGGGCTGACCAGGACGACGTCGTGCACCAGGAGCCACTCGTCGTAGGAGTCGAGGTTGCCGAGGTGGTGACCGAACATCATGCCGCCGCCGTGGATCGCGTAGGCCAGCGCAGCCGTGCCGGTGCGGCCGAGGCGCTGGATCACGGCGAGGTCGATCGGGTCGCCGCCGAACCCCGGGATCGTGATGCTGCTCCGCTCGAGGCCGCGAGCACGCAGTCCTTCGTCGAGCTGCGCCTCCGTCGTGTCCAGCTGTCGCATCTGCGGGAGCATCTCGGCTGTGAGGTGGAAGCGGCCGCGCGCGTCCATGGCGGTGAGGAAGGGCACGAACTCGGGGTCGAACGGCGGGCGGGGGAGGGCGATGGTGTCAGGCACGGGAGGTCTCCTGGGTGATGGTGATCGGGTCGGTGTGTGCAGGGGTGGTGTCGACGGGTTCGGCCGGCGCCGCGCCTCGCGGTTCGACGGCGGGCCGGGCTCGGAGCATGCCGACCACGACGAGCAGTGCTGCAACCGCGGCAAGGCCGAGCCCGGCGACGGTGAGGGCGTCCTGGAAGCGCTCGAGCCGGGCGGCCGTCCAGGTGGTCGTGGTGATGCTCCCGGCGACGAAGGCGGCGACGATGGTCCCCGCCGCGGCGACGGCGGCACCGCCCGCGAGCTCGCTCGAAGTGTCGACGAGCGCCGCTCCGACGGAGGTGCGATCCGCGGGCAGCCCCGTGAGGACCGACGCGCCGGCGACGACGCCGACGACCCGCATGCCGGCGGCGACGAGCACGAGCGCGACGAGCACCCACGGGTACCCGTACCGGCTCAGTGCGCCGAAGACCGCGAGACCGGAGACGACCGAGAGGACGCTCGTCCAGGCGGCGCGGCCCAGGCCGACCCGCTGCACGAACGGCCCGACGAAGCGGCCGCCGACGAGCAGCACGACCAACTGCGGCAGCGTCCCGACCGCGGCCAGGGCCGGCGACCAGCCCCAGGCGAACTGCAGCTGCAGGGTCACGAGGTACGACAGTCCGGCGACGGCCAGACCCGACGCGGCCTTGAACGCGAGGCCGCTCGAGACGAGTGGTCGGGCGAGCAGGTGCAGGTCGATCAGCGGGTGCCGCGCGGTCCGCTCGCGGGCGACGAACCCCACCCCGCAGCTGACGGCGAGCGCGAGGACGGCCCACCCCCACCAGCCAGCGGCTCCGGACTCCACCAGGATCGTCGGCGCCACGAGCGCTCCGGCCGTGGTCACGGTGCCGAGCAGCGCTCCGACCACGTCGACCGGATCGCGACGGAGCTCCGCCGTTTCGTCGTGTGCGACACCCAACCGGATGCCGACGAGCGCGAGGACCGCGATCGGCACGTCGGCCAGCAGCAGCACCTGCCACGGAGCGACGGCGAGCACGAACCCGCCGACGGTCGGACCGACGGCCAGCCCCACGAGCCCCGCCGTCGAGATGACGGTGAGCGCCCGCACCCGCAGACCTTCGTCGTCGAAGAGGCGGAACGCGAGCGCCATCGAACCGGGCGTCGTCATCGCCGCGGCGACGCCCATCGCGACCCGCACGGCGATCAGTTGCTCGGTCGACGTGACCACCGCCGTGGCGAGGCTCGCCGGGGCCAGCAGGACGAGCCCGGCGAGCATCACCCGGCGGCGGCCGATGCGGTCGGCGACCGCGCCGAAGAGCAGCATGAGCCCTCCGAAGGCGACCGAGTAGGCACCTGAGACCCATTGCAGGCCCGTCGTCGACGAGCCCAGGTCACGGCCGATCGTCGGCAGGGCGACGTTGAGCACGGAGTTGTCGAGCATCTCGAACAGGAACACCGCGGAGAGCCCGGCGAGGGCGATCCAGGCGTCGTGCAGACGAGGAGACGAACCACCGCCGGGCACGTGCCCGGTGGTGCGAGCGGGACTGGGGGACACGATGGCGCACTCCTTCGAGGGAAGAAGTGGCGACTCGTTCGATGCCGCGTGCGGGTGCGTCGCAGATCGCGGCGCCTTTTACCTCAGTGATCGAGACCATACACGGACCGCCCGCTCGAGGAAAGTCCGCGGTCGGAGGCCGCTCGCTACCGGTACCACTCCTCGTCGATGCCGGCGAGCCGAGACGGGTGGAGCTCGCCGCCGAGGCCGTAGAACCGCTGGAAGCTCATGATGAGCGGACGCCACAGCGCGGGATCGATCCGGTTCGCGGTGCCCGCCATCCGGATGGTGTCGTGCACGTGGACGCGGCTGATCGCGGCTTCGAAGACGAAGGTGTCGTGGTCGGATGTGAGCGGTCGCGTGTGCACGACGTGCGCTTCGAGGTTGACTGGGCACTCGTCGATCCGTTCCGCACGGACGGTGTCGCCCGGGCGGCCGTGGAGCCCGGCGAGGCGGAGCTTCTCCGGCTCGTGGCGGTACCGGACGTGCGCCTTGCCCGTGGGGACGGGGGATCGTCCGGTCGTGAGGGCGAGTGCGTCCACCGCGGTCACCAGATCGGCGGACGGGAGGTTGATGACGCACTCCCCGGTGGCGAGCAGGTTCCGAGCGGTCTGCGAACGGCTTCCCATCCCGAGGACGGCCGTCTGCCCGAGCCAGAAGATCGACGACATGGGGGCGGTGTTCGTGGTGCCGTCCTCGGCGACGGTGCTCAGCAGCGCCACGGGCGTGCCGAAGTACAGGATCGCGGGGTCGATGGGGGTGTGGTGCACGGCGCTCGGCTCTCGGTCTGGCTTCGCGGCAGTCGCGAGCTCCGACCCAGTCTCGCCAGGCGCGGGAGCGGTCGCTGGCGGTTTCCCGCCATCGCAGTTCGAGGTGGCGGTGAGCAGGACCTACCCTGGACGGATGCTCTCCCGCCGCGAAGCCGCCGTCCGGCTCGACATCCCCCTCGAGATGGCGACCCGCCACGGCATCCCGTCGCGCCTGAGCGAAGCCGAGCTCGACGCGATCGAGCAGGACCCGCCCGCCTGGCTCGTGCAGTCTCGCGCCAACCGCACCGGCACCAAGAAGGTCTGGACGCGCCTGGAGTGCGTGGTCTGCGGCTTCGACGAAGAAGCACGCCCGAAGAAGTGGTGGCCCGAGTGGGACTACCTGATGTGCGACTACCACGCCCCCTACCAGGCGCCCGAGCCCACCGCCGGCCTGACGCGTCGCGAGGTCGAGGGCATCGGCAGCCGTTTCATCGCGCTCGTCGACGAGGAGCGCTAGTCCACAAGCTCCGCGGTGCCCCCAGGAAGGTCACCACGCAGACGGACGGGAGGCCCGGTGCCAGCTGGCACCGGGCCTCCCGTCCGTGCGTGGTGCGGACCTGCGGACGCTACTCGGTCGTCGAGACCCAGTCGATGAGCAGGTTGCCCTTCTCGCCCCAGTTGCCGACCTGGAACATGAAGCGGTGCGGGGTCGTCGGCACGTCGTGCGTGATCGTGCCGAGGACCTTGCCGTCGACGCTGTACGTCACGGACTCGCCGGGGACCCAGTCGACCTTGTAGGTGTGCCAGTCGCGCCACGAGACGCCGGTGCCGAGCCGGACGCGCTCCGCTTCCTTGCCCGGGGTCATCGAGTGGTGGAACACCGAGGGGCTGTCCTCGAAGTTGCCCTCGGGGAAGTCGATCTCGCCGTCGGCCCAGACGTTCGACGTCGGCCACAGCATGAAGGCCGCACCGTTGCCGTCGCCACCGGTCGCCTTCGCGCGGACCGCGAAGGAGCCACCGACGTGGTCCCAGGCACCGTCGGAGGAGCCGAAGGTGCCGGCCGCTCCGGCACCGGTGCCGAGGGCGACGTCCATCACGCCGTCGTGCACCGACACCGTCTTGCTCGGCGCGTAGATGCCCGAGGTGCCGTCGGGGTAGGCCTGCCACGACTGCGGGTAGAGCGACGAGACTAGCCCGGTGACGGCGTCCTCGGTGAAGTCCTCGACGAACGAGGCGTCCGGTGCGATCGCGGAGAGGTCCGCGGGGGAAGCACCCGCTTCGGGCGCCGCTTCCGGCGCAGCCTCGGCCTCGGGCTCGGGCTCGGGCTCGGCCTCGGGTGCGGGCTCGGCCTCGGGTGCGGGCTCGGCGACGGGGGCGGAGTCCTCGATCGGCGCGGAGTCCTGCGTGGGCTCCGCAACCGGGGTCCACTCGTCGGTGGGGGCCGGGGTCTCCGTCTCGTCCGGGGCGGGCGTCGGGGTGGGGTTCACCGGGGCGTTGTGCCAGCGGCGTTCGCCGTCCCAGCCCCACCAGGTGCGGGCGGAGGCGGCGGTGGGGACGCCGAGGACCAGGGCACCGGCGGTCGCGACCGCCAGGATCGCGCGGTGGCGGATCATCGGGCGCCCCCTCGGGTGGACGGGGTCGTGGACGTGTGACGTGGGGTCGTGCCGCGCGAGGGCGTGCACGTGCTTCGGGTCGAGATGTCGGGCTCCTCGTGGATGCTCGGGCGCAGGATGCGGGGAGGGACGGACGCACCAGCCGGCCGGATGCCGAGGGTTTCGTTGACGCGTCCACGGACATCTTGCATCATCTGTGACCCGTTCGGGGGGCGTCACGGAAATCGACCGACGAACGCCCGGTGTCCGACCGACGAACGTGCAGCGTGCAACACGCGGTGACCCGGCGGGTCAGACCCGGGGGACCGGCTGCAACCGCTTCAGCTGCGTCACGTGCCCCGGCTCGAGTTCGTCGAGCGAGGCCACCCCGAGCAGCCGCATGGTCCGCTCGATCTGCTCGGACAGGATCTGGATCATCCGGTCCACCCCGGCCTCGCCACCGGCCATCAGCCCGTACAGGTAGGCACGGCCGACCATCGTGAACCTCGCGCCGAGGGCCACGGCGGCGACGATGTCGGCGCCGGACATGATGCCCGTGTCGAGGTGCACCTCGGTGTCCTTCCCGACCTCCTTGACCACGGCGGGCAGGAGGTGGAAGGGCACCGGGGCGCGGTCCAGCTGCCGGCCCCCGTGGTTCGACAGCGTGATGCCGTCGACCCCCAGGTCCGCCAGGCGCTTGGCGTCGGCCAGCGACTGCACGCCCTTCACGACGACCTTGCCCTGCCACTGGTCACGGATCCAGGCGAGGTCCTCGTAGGTGACGGTCGGGTCGAACATGTGGTCGAGCAGCTCGCCGACGGTGCCGGACCAGCGGTCGAGCGACGCGAACGCCAACGGTTCGGTGGTCAGGAAGTCGAACCACCACCACGGCCTCGGGATCGCGTTCACCACGGTCCGGGCACTCAGCTGCGGCGGGATCGAGAACCCGTTCCGCTTGTCCCGCAGCCGCGCACCCGCGACGGGGACGTCCACCGTGACGAGCAGGGTGTCGAACCCGGCCTGCTGGGCGCGGGAGACCAGCGCCATCGACTTCTCCCGGTCCTTCCACATGTACAGCTGGAACCAGTTACGGCCGTTCGGGTTGGCGTTGCGGACGTCCTCGATCGCGGTGGTTCCCATCGTGGAGAGCGAGAACGGGATGCCGGCACGTCCGGCGGCCCGGGCACCGGCCCGCTCACCCTCGGTCTGCATCATCCGCGTGAACCCGGTGGGGGCGATGCCGAACGGGTACGCGACCGGCGCACCCAACACCGAGCGCGAGGTGTCCACGGACGACACGTCGCGCAGGATCGCGGGCGTGAACTCGATGTCCTCGAACGCCTGGCGGGCGCGGGCGAGCGAGATCTCGGCCTCGGCGGCGCCCTCGGTGTAGTCGAACGCGGCCTTCGGCGTGCGGCGGGCGGCGATGTCGCGGAGGTCCCAGATCGTCAGTGCCGACTCGAGCCGCTGTCGCCGACCCGGCAGTGAGGGCTTCTTGAACTGCATGAGCGGC
This sequence comes from Curtobacterium sp. ME12, assembly GCF_903970855.1. NCBI lineage: Bacteria > Bacillati > Actinomycetota > Actinomycetes > Micrococcales > Microbacteriaceae > Curtobacterium > Curtobacterium sp. ME12. Next base: position 1,360 of record NZ_CAJCKD010000004.1, on the reverse strand, counting down.
GCGAGGTCCCGCACCGTCGGCAGCTGCCGCTTGACCCGCGTGCGAGCGTCGGACGCGGAACCGGTCGCGGGCGCCGGTGCCCCGGTCGCGGGGTCGATCCGGTGCTGGTCGTCGGTCGTGGTCATGCGTGGCTCCTGACGGGGGATCGATCGGGATCGGCGCGCGACGACGCCGACGGGGTGTACCGCACGGGCTCGACGCTCCGTGCGACGATGCTGCGGAGTGCCTCCAGTGAAGCCCCTCCGAGGCCAGCGAGTCCAGCGGCGCGCGCCTGCACCAGCACGTTGCCGAGTGCGGTCGCCTCGACCGGTCCGGCCACGACCGGCAGGCCGGTCCGGTCCGCGGTCAGCTGGCAGAGCAGCCGGTTCTGCGAGCCGCCGCCCACGACGTGCACGACCCGGATGGCCTTGCCGGTCACGTCGGCGATGGTGCGCAGGGTCTCGGCGTACGCCGTCGCGAGCGACTCGAGGATGCTCCGGACGAACTCCGCGCGCGACGCGGGGGCGCTCAGGCCGTGCGCCGCGCACCACGCGGCGATCCGCGCCGGCATGTCGCCGGGCGCCGTGAACGACTCGTCCGCGGGGTCGAAGACGGGGACCGGGGCGGTGACGGCCGCGGCGGAGGCGAGCAGGGCCTCCAGGTCGACGTGGTCGCCACCGCGCTCCCAGGTGCGGACGCTCTCCGACAGCAACCACAGCCCGGACACGTTCTTCAGGAACCGGACGCGGCCGTCGACACCGCCCTCGTTCGTGCAGTTCGCGCGTCGCGCCGCGTCCGACAGGACGGGCGCGTCGAGCTCGACGCCGACGAGCGACCACGTGCCCGACGAGATGTAGGCGAAGTCCGGTTCCGTCGCGGGGACCGCGACGACGGCGCTCGCCGTGTCGTGCGAGCCGACCAGCGTCACGTCGGCTCGGCCGCCGACGAGCTCGACGACGGACGGCAGCAGCGGGCCGAGTCGGTCGCCCGGGTCGCGCAGCGTGGGCAGCAGCCCGGCCGGGAGGCCCGCAGCAGCCCGCACCGCCGGGTCCCACCCACGGGTGGTCGCGTTCAGTGCCCCGGTCGTCGAGGCGTTCGTGCGCTCGGCCGCCTCGACCCCCGTCAGCCAGTACCCGAGCAGGTCGGGGACCAGCAGCGCACGCTGCGCGAGCTGCAGCGACGGGTCGGCAGCCCACTGGAACACGGTGTTGAACGGCAGGTGCTGCAGGCCGTTCCGGGCGTACAGCCCGGTGGCGTCCATCCGGTCGTGCACGGGGACGACACCGCCCTGGTGCCGGTCGTCGCGGTAGTGCGACGGCAGCCCGAGCAGTCGGCCGTCGCGGAGCAGGCCGTAGTCGACCGCCCACGAGTCGATGCCGAT